>CBDURK010000456.1:0-2413 GCA_965369645.1 uncultured bacterium
TTCTCCTTCCAATTTGGTCAATAAATCAGGTTAAAGCTGTGACGCCAAGTGTCTATTCTACTAAGAATGTGCTTGTTCATAAAGGAATAATTTGAACCGTAATAATCGCCGGACGGATAGCTTCGGGTAGTGCGCGCGGGCCAGGGCCGGATGATTTCAGCATAACATTTGTAAAGAAAAGGCCGAACTCTAAAAAGCCCGGCCTTTTTGACAAATATTGTTTTGCAAGTTTACTTAGGCAAGTTCTCCTGCGCAACATCCCGTACACTCAAATCGCCGTAGATAATACGGTAGGTTTCTGAGCCTTCCGGGCAATACCAGAATATAGCTGTACCTGCGTCTCCGAATTTTACGTTCTCGCCGGCATAGCGCCAGTTGCTATCGGCAGGTAATTGCATTAAAAACATTATTCCGTGATACATTGTCATCGCATCCTGTTTTCGCTGCTGGTCGGTCGTCTGGCCTTTGCCAAACTCATCACGCTGTTCCATCTCCATGGAGACTTTTTGCAGTTCCATGGGATTGAGCGTTGGTGGGAACGTATTGTCCTTAGTCCAGCTCGACCATGCTCGAAGAAATTCGATCATGTCCTGCTCAGCAACGGCGGACACGTCCGCCTGAACCTCCAGGCGTGTGTAATCTTCGGGCGGGGTAAGGCTGAAGAGCGAATCGTCCAGCTCTATGTCAAACTGAAAATCGGTCATAACCACGTTCATGGCGGGGGCATTGATAAACTCGGTCTCCACACGAACAAGCTCTCGAGTTTGCGGGTCTATCCAGACAGTATTAGTCACATCCTCTTCGGCTACGCGGAATCCCTGAAGCACCCGGCCGTTTATTTCACTGGTTCCCAGCTCTTCGTCCGCCCGATCGGGAAGTGTCCTTAACTTTTCGATGACATTGAACTGTTGCTGAGCCGGATCATGCGGCAGATTGGACATTTCCATTTCGATAAATTGTTTTCTTGTTGGGAGGGTGCTTAGGCCCTTTCCCCGGGACCAATCTATTACCGTGACATAATCACCGGACATTGTAGTTCGCATGTATCCGGGCTTCTTGAAAGCTATTTCAATTTCTGTAGTTCCGCTCGATGTGTATGTCATCGTGATGGCATTTTGCAGCCGTTCGACAACTTCCGCATAGGCGGTGCCTGTCATATTAATAGAACCACCGAAGTACTGTAAGCCGATAAGCAAGGCAATAATTATCACCGCGGCGGCGGCCAGTTTTGTAATCGGACTTTTCATAATTGTTCTCCTTAGAATGCCATTTGGCATTGTTGGTTTTTGTGATTGCTGTTTAGCTTCGTTAAAGACGCAGAGCATTTGCCGGCGCAGGCCATCACGGTGGTTTTGATTCGACTCTGTGTCGATATTCAGCCGATTGATAACTTTCCTGAATTCGGATTCGTCTTTGAACATTTTATACCTCTGGGTCGGAAACACTTAGCAAATGGTTTCGCAGCTCGTTAAGTATTCTGTGTAACCTGACGCGCAAGGTTGCTTCTTTGACATCTAAAATTTTAGCTATCTGCTCGTATTGAAGGTTTTCAAAGAACCTGAGCGTAACAATGGTTTGGTGCTGCGGCGTTAGTTTCAGGATGGCCGTGTAAAGCTGCGGCCAGTGGGGCGAATTATTAGTGCCCTCGGCGGTAGAAGCCGTCATTGAGCCGGCCGCTTCTTCGAGCAGCTTTTTGCGCCGCGATGTCTTTCTTATATAAGCATTTGCCTGGTTGGCGGCTATGGCATACAGCCAGCTTTGGAAATCTTTCACAGTTTGGCCTTTGAAAGAACCGATACTGCGAGCAACTTCAAGAAAGACCGCGGAAGTCACGTCCTCGGCAACCTCTTTGTTAAAGAGCCGATACACGCAGAAGCCCAGGATGCGCTCATAGTGCATTTCGTACAACCGGCCCAGTGCTTCGGCTTGCGTGCGTGCCCTGAATACCAAATCGTTATCTTCTATTCGCTCTACAACTTTTGCCATAGTACCAACCATTGTCACGGGTATAATTGCGCGAGAAGCGATTATGTTACACGAATTTGCTAAAAAATCCTGTAAAATACGTTAATAAAGCAGTAGTATGTAGCAAACGCACGGAGGAAATTTGCCCTGAGGAGTATCGGATAAAATTGCTGGAGAATATGACTGTGGAAGAAACGAAAAATAACATTATGGCCCGAAGAGAGTTTTTGCGTTCGGCGATGCAGGCAGTATCTGGAATGTATATCGGCAGTAAGGTCCGTCCGGTACGGGCAAATCGAAAAGCGGCAGGCCGGCCGAACATTGTTTTGATTGTATCCGACGACCAGGGCTATGGGGATTCGAGCTGCTACGACCATCCGAAAGAGGTTGCTACGCCGAATATCGACCGGCTGGCCGGAGAAGGCATCCGAATGACGAACGGCTATGC
>CBDURK010000457.1:0-2406 GCA_965369645.1 uncultured bacterium
ACCGTCACTTTTTCATCCCCGACATTGAACACATCTATTGATATATGCTCGTATTTTGAAAAGTCCCATTTCCCCGCCGGAGCTTTTAAGGTAATGCCGGGCCACTGATTTTTATGACCGGTTTTTATCCTCAGAGCCCTACTCTCAGACAATGTGACCTTTGCGTCACTGGTTATTACAGAATCGATATTAAAATTCTGATTAAAATCGAAAAGAACAAGTGGTTGTCCCTGCTGTGAAGCAGACATCAAAATGTTCCCGTTTATAAGGATGCTCGAAACGATAACCAGCAAAACAATGCCATTGCGATTCATCAGATACCCCTTTCTTTTCGATTAACACAAATAGAACAACCAGAAATAATTTATTCTCGTTTTAATTCCGCACCAGAAGATACCACATAGTTTTGTATTTCGGCGACATTTCCAGAAAGTTTCTTTCGCCTTCTGAGCGAAGGGGCACTTCGGCTTTTGCCAGGCCGTCCGGCCCAAGTGCTTGGGCAGTCCAATTTCCTCTCGCTATTTCCACTGTTCCTGTAACGGTCTCAATCTGTGCCGGTCCGTGACCCCATTGACGACCAACTGTCCGCCTGTCTTTAGAGAACTCCATACCAACATTTTCACACCTGCCACATGCAGTAATAAGAATCTTACTGCTTTGTGGCCAGGGCAAGCCATCGAGTGGGGTAGCTGTAATTACCGCAAATGCAGGGTCATCAATTTGACAACGTTCGAATCTGGCTGTGTCTCCGACCAGAACACCCGCACCGGAGCCGACATAATATAATCCCCTGCTGTTTTCAACCGACCATTTCAAACTTGTACGAGAAGGTGCTTTATATCCGATATCGGGGGGATATCTGAAATCTACGAACAACCTATTACTTAGTATGCTCTGACGTGTTGCACCAGAAGCATCGGAAACAACATCCAGCATGTCACGGTCGTTTTTAATATGTAGTTGAGCAAGCTGACGCACCAAATCTGACGACTGATTTAAGGGTGCAATCATAGAACCTTCAAGCGGTTGAACCAATCCATCACGGAAGATAGCCGCACCTGCACGCATAAAGCCCCACTTGGCCGGGTTGGTATCGATGTCAAAATAACTGTTCATATTCTCTCGGTACCAATCGTCGGAACTGTGTGAGTAAGTATATAGCCAGATGGCATCCCAGTCCTGTGCGGCCGCAAAAGAAGCTGCCATAGGAACACACTCTGCCTGTGAATCGAGAGGAGCGGGATGGTTATATTCGCTGAGAGTGAAAGGTTTGCCGCTGAGACGTGCAGCAGCCAGGCGAAACAGGGTTGCTTCGGTGGGATAGTCTGTCATCGGTTTTTGTTCGACAATCCAATTGCCACTATCCCACGGCCTTCCGGGAAATCTTGGATGCTGCCAGTAAGCATGTACATCGATAAAATCCATATCGCTCTGGGCATAAAGACCCAAAGGCCCAAAGACAATCGTTCCGGTTACAAGCGCCTTGCAACCGAGATCTTTTTTGATAAAGTTTCGCATCCCATCAAAGTAAGCCTTTTCCGTTTCCGCAAGGAACTGCATTCTGTCGAGAGTACGGTTTGGGCTTTCATTGTCGGCGAAAATAGCGATGCTTCCGCTCCTGATTGATTCTCCTTTCTGTAAACTTACCCTGCCGCCGGGATGAAACCGGACATTGGCAAGGCGAACAGGAACCTTACCCGTACCAAAAGCAAAACTCAAACGGGCGTTGTCGTCATCAGATTTAGCAACAAAACCGAAACGATATGTTTGCCACTTTTGGCTTAATTCCACCTGCCGCGACAGGCCAAGATTGCTCCATGAGCTGTGGGCCTGACTAACAGAGCAACTTATCTCCCTCGGCTCGTCGGCGGCGGCTTCAAATATAACGGAGTAATAACTTCCAGCTTTTAATGAAATACCTCCCTGGTTAAACTGAAGGTGCCATTCAGTGTCATCAGCCTTATCAATCTCAATATAGAGCGCATTTTTAGACTGATAGCGCTGCTGTGAGAGAGAAGCTTTGCATCCCGAATGCTGTTCAATGTTCCAGTTTGTTGGAACTCTTTTACCCGATGTGGTCATCTGCAAATTACTGTTCATAAGCAGGTTCCTTCCGAGCGGTCCGGCACCCTCAGCCCAAATATTTCGCAGCTTTTCATCTGAGCCGTAGCGATTTTTTAGCCAGGCGTTGTATTTTTTCTGCAGAATATCCGCATAATAAGGGGGAAGTGTCCGCAACGTGTTTTCATTTGCCCACATGAAGAAGCTGTTTTCATTAGTAATTTCGACAAACGCAACAGCCGGGTCATCAGCATAACGAACTTTTCGATACGGATTGATATGGGTCAACAATTTACGGGCAAATTGTTTCTGAGCATCAATCAGGGCAGGTGTAAAGATGTTGGA
>CBDURK010000458.1:0-2400 GCA_965369645.1 uncultured bacterium
TAGAGCCGGCATTGAAACCGCTTGGTTTTGACTGGAAAATCGGGACGGCCCTTATAGGGGCAACTGCCGCTAAAGAGGTGTTCGTATCACAATTGGCAATAGTATTTGCAGTTAGCTCACAAGAGGCGGGGGCTGATGGTGAGAAGAGTACGCAAAATTTACGGGAAAAATTGCAAGCGAATTATACGCCTTTGACCGGTTTGTGTATAATGCTGTTTTGCCTGATTTATGCGCCGTGCGTAGCAACGGTTGCGATGACAAGACAGGAAACAAATTCGTGGGGCTGGGCGCTGTTTCAATTCTTCGGCCTGACGGCTTTGGCTTATGTAGTAACTCTTATCGTTTATCAGATTGGCCACTCTATAGCAGGTTAGAACCGCCTATAAAAATATAATGTATTGGGCCGGAATTTTCTTTATTCTTAGTCTTGTGATTTTTCATTGGTGTGGTATAGATAGGGCGATGGATTTATGATTTGCTAAACTAAGATGGAATATTGTATAATAGGAGCCGGTAGAGATTTCAGCTTCATCCGAATAATCAGAGCTAAGCCGGAGTATATAATTAGAAGTCTTTGCAGGTGGTGAGTTTGCAAGTCAAGGTATAATATGGAAACCGATAAAGGCAAGAAAGCAAATCATTTCAGCCGTCAGCAGCATCCCGAGAACGAGCTTAAGGAATATCAGGCGAAATTCAAGGTCTTGTTCGACAATGTCAGCAGCGGGGTGGCTATATATGAAGCGAGAAATGATGGTGAAGATTTTGTATTTGTTGATTTTAACTCAGCAGCCGAAGACATTGAACATATACAAAAAGATGAGTTGATAGGTAAAAGCGTCACAGAGGTCTTTCCCGGAATCAGGGAGTTCGGTCTTTTCGAAGTTTTCCAGCGAGTTTACAAAACAGGCACGCCGGAACACCTCCCCATATCAATATATAAAGATAAAAGGGTCGCAGGCTGGCGAGAAAACTATGTATATAGATTGCCGTCGGGACAGATTGTGGCCGTGTATGACGATGTAAGCGCGCGTAAACGCAGTGAATTAATGACTCGGATGACCGATCAATGCTTCCGAGCTATAGCGGACTATACCTATGACTGGGAGGTCTGGGTTGCTCCGACCAGTCGAGTTCTATGGACGAATCCAGCGGTACAGCGCGTTACGGGCTACAGTATCAAAGAGCTTATGGCCATGTCGGATTATCCAATATGTCTTATTTGCAAAGATGATCGAGATCGGATGGGCCGGGCCTTTCAGTCGGCACTTGAAGGAAGTACTGGAAATGATGTCGAGTTCAGGATCGAGCGCAAGGATGGTAAGCTAATCTGGGCGTCGATGTCGTGGCAGACGATATACGACGATAAGGGCAATTCATTAGGACACCGTGAGAGTATTCGGGACATCACCATTCGCAAAAAGGCCGAACAATCGCTGGAAAAAGCTGAGCAAGAAAAAGATGCGGAACTGCAAGCGTTGAAGGCTTTTCTTGATAATGAAAACATCGACCAGTAAATGGGTAAAGTGAAAAGGGACCAATTCCGGAGACGATTGAATTCACGGATTATTCTCAGGGTGATAACGAATGTAAAAACTCTTCGATATTGGTGTAACCGTCTTTGTCAAGGTCGCCATTGCCGTCGGAAGCATCCTTTGGATCCAGGCCATTATTTAATTCCCAGTTATCCGGCATTCCATCATGATCAGTATCCACGGGGGGTGTCCCGCTTGCAAGTTCGGGATAACCGCCGACATCTTCCGGGGAATCGATAATCGAACCTGTCCCGCTGCTAACATCATTGATTACGCGTTGATCAACGGTATCACGTAGAGGCGCTATCGCTCCGGCCTGGGCAAGCACTATGTCACGAGCCTCAATTGGGCTGGTCGAGGTGATATGGGGAGTTTCAAATTTGGTATGGCTGCGAAATTTTTCCGGGGCTACTCCCTCTTCTCCCCAGCGGAAGCCTACAATAGCCCAGTCATCCATATTCGGGTCGGGACGATGCGGGCCAATATTGTCTTGAACAAATATTTTGGGATTACCTTCGGGGAAAAGGATTTCGAACGGGCCTGGATTTGTCGATGAGCCTGCAATGAAGCAGTTGCCGATGAAGTTGAGGAATGTATTCGAGTCATAGTCACATATCTCAGCCGGGAGCACTCCCCAGTTGTATATTACGTTGTTCACTATGTCATGTGTGCCCCCTTGAGAGATAAGCGGATTGCGAAAATCGTTGTGAGCAAGAAGGTTGTGATGAATCGATACGTGGTAAGAACTGTCGCCTATAAGCAGGCCAGCGCTGTGCGTTTTTTTGCGATGACGGCTTCTGTTCAACGCTTCGCTGATAATGCACCACGAGATGGTTATATCGTGCGCTCCATACCAGGTGCTGACGGT
>CBDURK010000459.1:0-2371 GCA_965369645.1 uncultured bacterium
CGGAGGAGTATCAGGAGGCATTGAGCGTAAAGCGGGCGAAGAATATCGCGGCGGAGGTTCGGGCTGCTGACGATTATGACCACGTAATAGCCGTGCACAAGCTTAACGGTCTGGATTTTTCGGAGTTTGCGGACGAGCCGAACATTGACCAGTTTGCCGTCCAGTATAATGTATCAAGTGCCGATGCCTTGCATGATGGTATGGTCAGCGCTTTCAGGCAGGCCAAAGGCGGATACAGTCTTAATATGTCCGAGGCGGCTGAATATGGGATTGGGGAGGTTGCTCGCAAAAAAAGCTGGGCGTGCGCAATGGGCGGTGCCTACGTGATGATTTTAGGGATGGATATTGCCACAACAGCGAAGAGTGACCTTGAGGACTGCGGCAGGCTCGTGAAGTTTTTTGAATCCACTAATTTTAATGAAATGTCGCTGCACGATGAGCTGGGATTTGCAGGAACAAAATATGTCCTGGCGCGGCCGGGATTCAGCTATATTGCTTATGCGCCTAAGCTGCAAGGCGAGATTGGATTAAGAGGCATGAGACGGGGAACCTATGAATTTCGATGGTTTGATTGTGCAACAGGGAAAGAGGTTAGGCAAGCAGAAATACATGTTGAAGCCGGCGACCAAAAATGGGAAAAACCTCGTGGCATCGGCGCCGAATTAGCGGTATATATAAGGCGAATTGTAAGATAAAATAATGGAAAATGAAGGGAGAAAGGAATCTAATGAACGATGTTAGAATTTTTACGACGCCGATTTTAGACGGTATTAAAATCACCGAATATAAAGGTATTGTGATTACGCGGAACGTTCGGGCGATCAATATTGTCCGTGACTTCCTTACATCTTTTCGCGATATCTTTGGCGGACGCTCAGGATCGTATCAGGAAGTTATGAAGTCGATGCAGGATGACGTTATAGCCGAGGCCAAAGAGGAAGCGAGGAAACTTGGTGCAAATGCCATTGTCGGTTTTTCTCTGGATTACGATAACGTCGGCTCCAAAAACAAATCGCTTTTGATGGCATCGGCCAAGGGAACGGCGGTCGTGATTGAATAAATGGTGGCAGTATGGAGATTAGAAATTGGATAAGGTCATTGGTTTTATTAGGCGTTTTGTTTTGCGGTTGTGCCTATGCCGGCCCGCCGGAGTATTCGGTTAAGCCGTTGCCGGAGTACGATGCTCTGTTTTGCAAAACAGAGGGCTGGACGGGTGCCGATGGGGCATACTCAGTGGCGATGGCTGACGATGTAACGCTCTGGTTATACAGTGATACCTGGATTGGGGATGTCATCGAAGGAAAGCACAAAGATGCAACAATGATAAACAACACAATTGCGCTTCAGCGAGGTAAAGACCCCGCAGCAGCTTCTGTTAAGTTTTTCTGGCAGACGGCAAAAGATGGTAAGTCTGAAGCATTTGTCAGGCCCACCGATGAGAAGGGATGGTTCTGGATATTTGACGGGATTATCGCTGACAGGAAATTGTACGTGTTTTTGGTGCAGACAATAAAAACCGATGAGAAAAATGTTTTTGGCTTCAAACACGTCGAGACGTGGCTGGGGGAAGTGGAAAACCCATACGATGATCCTTCGGCCTGGCGAATCAGGCAGTATAAAATTCCTTACGGGCGATATTCGAAAGACGGCAACCTGTTTTTTGGCTCGGCGGTGATGAGGGACCGGGATTTTATCTATATCTACGGAGCTAATGAGGACTGGAGTAAAGGTATGAGCGGGCGAAGTATGATAGTCGCTCGCGTGCCATATAAAAAAATAGCTGACTTTGAACAATGGCGGTTCTATAGCGATGGCCGATGGTTGCCTGGTATGACAGGTATCTCCAGGCTCTTCAACGGTGTGGCAACGGAGTATTCAGTCTGTTATCAGCCGGCAATTAAGCAGTACGTTGTCGTCTATACAGAAAACGGGATGTCGGAGAATGTTTTAATGCGGCTTTCGCCGACGCCTGTTGGGCCATGGAGTTCTGCTTATAAGGTTTTCGAATGTCCCGAGGTCGAGTGGCATAAAACGTATTTCTGTTACGCGGCCAAGGCACATCCTGAGATTTCAGAACTGAATGAATTGATAGTTACATACGTTTGCAATTCCAGCGACTTCTGGCAAATGGCGGCCGATGCGAGTATCTACAGGCCACGTTTTGTAAAGATTAAATTTGACGTTCAGGCCAAATAAGGACTGAACTTTTCTGGAATTCCTGTTATTATAGATTGTAAATAGAAAGATGAGGTGACAATTATGGAAAAACTTTACGAGCAATCGGAAACAGGCTGCTGTCCGAGATTTAATCCCGAGCCGTGGGATGAGAAAGAGATAACCTTTAACAATAGGTTATTTATTAAGGACCACG
>CBDURK010000460.1:0-2366 GCA_965369645.1 uncultured bacterium
GCTTCCTCGGAGGAAGGTAAGACGGCCATTGATGGTGAATTGTGTTCCTTTTGTGCCGATCTGGCGCATTCCGAACGTGACGGTTTTTTCATCCTGGAATGTATCTGTTGCGGTTTTGGCCGCAAGTGAGACTGTCAGCTTGTACAATGCCGGAGAGAACTCATCCCACAACTGCACATTGTCGCCCATTGCATAATTAACTTCGAGGATGGTTTCGGATTTCGAGGCGGTGAATTCGAGGCTCTTTTTTTGGACGGAGTGGGATTGCAGAGTATTGAAGCTTTCTGCCCGGATGTTTAATGTTCCTTTGAGATTTTGATTGCCGGAGTTGCTGATTATTACAATAACCTTCGCCGATTTATTACTTATGTTCGGATAGACCTGAACGTTGCTGATGCGGAGGCGGTCGGCGGCTTGCAACTCGATTCTGCCGATTATGCCGTTCCAGTTCGACTGGGTATGGTCACTGATTGAGTGGGCGTTAGGTCCGACGTTATATTTCATCGAATTATCCACTCGGATAGTCACCAGATGTTGGCCTGGCGTCATTAGACTGCTCAAGTCGTGGAGTTGGGGCGTGCAGAGACTGTCTTGCGAGCCGACGGCAATATCGTCCACCCAGACTTTTGTTTCCCAGTGGCAACGTTCCAGAAAAAGATTTATTGTTTTGCCGGCCCAGTCGAAGGGGATATCTACTTGTTTCTGGTACCAGGCGGGGCCTTTATAGTGTTTTACGGGGGTGAGCCAGAAGGGGATTTTTATTGAGCCGGGCTGTCTGTACTTTTCGTATTTGGCGTCGGTAAAAAACGATTTGTCGATAATGCTGCCGGTCCATTTCGTATCGAGTGAGATATCGTCGCCAAAGCCGTTTTCGACTGTCGAGCCGGGCAGATTGATTTGGTCGGGGAGTTTGCTGCTGTACCATTTTTCTTTCTCGCCGGCGTTGGCGTGATCCAGCTTGAAGAGCCATTGACCCGCTAATGGAATAATCTTCCGGCTATGATCCGATGCTTTCGCTTTGGCGTTCTTTGAATCTTCGACTGTTGTACAGCAGGCGCATACTACTATTCCAATGCACACTGCTATCATTATCGATTGAGTGATAAACTTTCGCTTCACTTTGATACTCCTCGTTTTGGTGCGGGGTGATTCAGGCTCTCGTACACAAGCCTTTGCTGAGCCGATTGTGCTGTCGGCACCGGGGACCAAGACCTTTTTGCCTTTCAGGTCTTCGTAAAGCATTCGAACACTTCCTATTGGTGCTGAAGATTGTTGAGTTTTATAGATGTTCGTCAATTGCGGCGGCGAGGTCTTTTTTGCTGGTTAGGCCGACCCATTTTTTTTGTACCTGGCCGTCCTTGAATAGAATGATTGTCGGTATAGCGCTTATGCCGAATTCCATTGCACTGTCGCGGGCGTCGTCGGTATTAAGTTTGCAGATTTTGGCTTTGTCTATATATTCGTCTGCGATTTCCTGGATAAGCGGAGCTATCATTTTGCAGGGTCCGCACCAGGGAGCCCAGAAATCAACCAGCACCGGCACATCGGAACTATGAACGGTCTCGTCAAAAGTAGCATCGGTTAACTCGATTACATTACCAGCCATTTTAATTTATCCTTTCAGCCAAGAATTCGCATCAATTACCGCCCGACTATAAAAGCCGGATTTATTCGGCCGCCATAATACCTGAACCATTGGCCAGCGTCAACAAAAAATGTTATTACAGCGTACAAGTCGGTCGGCAGGCTGATTTAAGGGCTTTTTGCATGGTTTACCATCCGCCGGGCCCGAGCAGCTCGCTGACAGACTCATTCCACCAATTCGGGTCTCTGAAATACTGCTTTATCATCATAGCTGCGACAACGCCGTCTCCAACGGCGGTAGCCAACTGCATGGCCGCTCCGATTCTGCAATCGCCAGCCACGAAGACGCCCGGCACGCTCGTTCGCAGATATGCACAGTCGCACTTGATAAAGCCGTGTTCGGTAAGCTCTACAGAGCCTTTAAGAAAGCCGGTGTTCGGCACCATACCGATAAATATAAATACGCCATCGCAGGGATAGTCTTCTTCGGCGTTTGTTTTTACGTTTTTGAGTTTGACCGACTGGGCCTTGCCATCACCCTGTATGGCGGTCGCAACGGTGTCGTACTTTATAATAAGATTCGAATCGGGCTCATTGGCTTTTACCTGCAACTCCTCAACCAGAACCCTGGATGCCCTGAATTCGTCCCTGCGGTGGATCATTGTTACCTTTTCCGCGAACTTTGTCAGGTGCAGCGTTTCTTCAACTGCGGTGTTTCCTCCGCCGACGGCGACGACCTGTTTACCCTTAAAGAAGGGCGCATCGCAGGTGCCGCAATAGCT
>CBDURK010000461.1:0-2357 GCA_965369645.1 uncultured bacterium
ATTCTGGGTATAGAAGACGGGAAGCCCATTGGGGATTATGTTGATAATCCCGCGAAAGATAATTACAAGCTGGTTGTGTTTGTTCCAGCCGAATCTTTGGCCGGGGTTTCAAATGCCGTTTTCGCCTCGGGCGCAGGAGCCATAGGAAATTACCGTGACTGCGGTTTCGGTACCGACGGAACAGGGACATTTTTACCTTTGGAAGGGGCAAAGCCGGCCATCGGGAAAAAAGGACGACTGGAAAAAGTTCTTGAGATAAGATTCGAGACGATTGTGCCGGCTGGAAAACTGGACGAAGTAGTAGCGGCGATGAGAAAGGCCCATCCTTACGAAACACCGGCCTTTGACATTATCAAACTTTACAACAGCCAAAACAAATTCGGCCTCGGCAGAATCGGCAAATTAGCAAAGCCTTTACGAATAGAGCAGATTATCGAGAGAATAAAGAAACACACCGGCGCTGAAGCCTGCGGCCTGGTTGGAAAAGAAAAACGGCTGGTAAAAACAGCGGCGGTTTGTGCCGGGGCGTGCGGGGCGATTGTCAATTTGGTTATCGCGGCAAAGGCGGACCTTTATCTCACGGGTGAATTGAAACACCATCAGGCATTAGCCGCACAGGAAGCAGGGCTGACCTGTATCTGTCTGAGTCATACCGTCTCTGAACGGTTTATATTGAAAAAATTTGCCAAACAGTTGCAAAAACAGCTAAATTCAGCGACAATAAGGATAAGTAAAAAAGACGCAGACCCATTTAAGTGGAAAAATATATGACAGAAGAACAACTGGAACAAACGGAAGCGCCATTGCCAGAGGCTGAAACCAGTGAAGAAGTCGAAGAGCAGAATGACTTACCAGAACAGGGCCAAGATGGTGAGCCGACAGTCGAGACTGTTGTGGAAGCTGTGCTGTTTGCCAGCGACGAATCACTCACAGATAATCGGCTGGCCAAGATCGTTGAATCATCCGGAAAACAGGTCCGTCAATGTATCAAGAACCTGAACGAGAAATATCAGGCTGGCAATAACGCCTTTAGAATAGAGCAAATTGCCGGCGGTTATCAGATGCTTACCCTCAGTACTTATAACTACTGGCTGAAAAAATTACTTCGAGCCCGCAACGAGAGCAAACTAAGCCCCGCGGCGCTGGAGACCCTTGCCATAATCGCATACAAACAGCCTGTTATTCGTGCCGATATCGAGGTCATTAGAGGTGTTGCCGCCGGTGAGGTGATTCGGACTCTTTGTTATAAGGGGCTGGTAAAGATAGTCGGCAGGGCTGAAATCTTAGGCAGGCCAATGCTGTACGGGACGACAAAGAAATTTCTGGAAGTTTTCGGTCTGAATACACTCAAAGACCTGCCGAAAATAGAAGAACTCAAAAAGCCGCCCGCCTGAGAACCACTCATATTGTAATATCACACTTGCCGGGAACCTACTTTTTGCGTGACTTCCTAAGAGCATTTCGAATACGCGCAGCCACTCGTTCGGCTAAGTATTCAGAGCCCTCGGTAGTAAAGTGAACGTTGCCGTTTGGCTGTTGAATTTCGCTTAATTTCTTCATAGCGTGAGCATGAAGGTCGTTAATCATCACGCCGTTTTTTCTCATAATTTTCCTGGCGGCCTTGTTGTATTTTATTTCATCACCCTTGATGCGGCCCGACTCACCATCGGGGACAGGCGTTGTTCCGGCCCATATTAGCTCGGCGCCGGTGGCCTTGAGTATCCCGACAAGCTTTCGCAGGTTCTGCTGATACTCTTCAAACGTCAAATCCAGTTTGCCATTTGCTTTGTCCTTACGGTTCGGAGTGCCGGGGGCGGTGCTTCGATAACAAAGGTCGTGCAGGCCCCAGTTGAAGTGTATCACATCCCATTTGCCCTCGCCGAGCCATTCGTTAATCTTTTCCAGACCTATGCCTGTATGCCGGGCATTAGTGGGAACCCGATGGACGTTGGCCTTGCCTGTGAGGAGCTTGCGCACCGGAAGTGTATAGCCAATCGAGATAGAATCGCCAATCAGAAGGACCCGCGGCAGGCTTGGATCATCTTCTATGGGAGCAAAAACTGGATTTACCCGGGGCTGATTCGGTTTTGATTTAGCTTTTAAGTAACCTAATGAAGTGAGAAACCTGTCGGTTTGTTCGATGGTTTTATTAAATGAGCTGTTATCTTTTTCCCTTCCGTAGTTGAAAAAGCCGTGTCCTTTATCTTCGAATGGAACAAGGCGGCAAATATTGCCGGCCTCTTTCATCGCTGAGGTGAAACGCTCAGCACTGTCGAATGGAACAATCCGGTCCGCAGTGCCGTGAAAAATAATGCACGGGGGGACACCTTTTGTTACGTGCTGCAAGGGAGATATTT
>CBDURK010000462.1:0-2350 GCA_965369645.1 uncultured bacterium
ATTGCCGCAGGCGTTGCCAAAGCCAACGCCGACGAGGTCCTTATCAGCGGCCACGATGGCGGAACCGGCGCAAGTCCGCTTTCTTCAATTAAGCATACCGGCTGCCCCTGGGAGCTCGGCCTTGCCGAAACTCAGCAGGTGCTTGTGATGAACGGCCTGCGGGACAGAATAAGAGTTCAGACCGACGGCCAGTTGAAAACGGGCAGGGACGTTGTTGTGGCGGCTTTATTAGGCGCTGAGCAATTTGGTTTCGCCACAACAGCCCTGGTGTCGCTTGGCTGTACAATGCTGCGAAAATGTCACGAAGGCGCCTGTACATTTGGAATCGGAACCCAGGACCCCGAACTTAGAAAACGCTTTGCCGGCAAGCCGGAGTATATTGAGCGGTTTATGTATTTTATTGCCGAGGAAGCACGGCAGATTATGGCACAACTCGGATTTAAGAAATTCGAAGATATGATAGGTAGAGTGGAACGGCTTGGAATTCGCAAAGCAATCGAACACTGGAAAGCAAAAGGACTGGATTACTCGGCAATTTTCGATCAGCCGGCTGTCAGCGACGGTAAAGCCTTACGGCTAAGCTCACAACAACCCAATAAGCTCGAAGACCATATTGACTGGCAGATTCTGGAAAAAGCAAAAGCCGCAATCGAAAAGAAAGAAAGAACCACATTTGAACTGCCGATTCGCAACACAAACCGAACGGTAAGTACGATTCTAAGCAACAAGATAGTTAAAAAACACGGCCCGCAGGGGCTGCCGGACAATACTCTGGAGATTGTTTTTAGAGGTTCCGCGGGACAGAGCTTCGGGGCGTTCCTGGCTCCGGGTATAACTCTAAAACTGATAGGCGAAAGTAACGACTATCTGGGTAAAGGTCTTTCAGGGGGGCGCATCGTTGTTAAGACGCCCGACAAGTCACCATTTATTGCCCATGAAAATATTGTTGTAGGTAATACGCTGCTTTATGGCGCCACGAGCGGGGAAGTTTTTGTCAACGGCATGGCGGGGGAACGGTTTTGTGTACGTAACAGCGGAGCGACAGCAGTTGTCGAAGGTCTCGGCGACCACGGGTGCGAATATATGACCGGCGGAACTGTCGTGGTCCTCGGTAAAACGGGTTGTAATTTCGCCGCAGGTATGAGCGGCGGCGAAGCTTACGTTCTCGACGAAATGCAGTTGTTCGATACACTCTGCAATCTCGACATGGTTGAGCTGGAAAGTGTCTGGCAGACAAGCGACAAAGATATGCTCTTTGATTTGATTCAAAGGCATCTGAAATGGACTCACAGCAAACGTGCCCAATATATTTTAGATACATGGTCGGATATGGTGGGCAAATTCGTCAAGGTTGTTCCGATTGATTATCGTAAAGCCCTTGAACAAATGAGAGCGGCCGAACAACGAAACACCGAAACAACACCTGCTACCGAGGAGGTGTTTTGATGGGCGAGACTAAAGGCTTCTTAAAACATAAACGCCAGTTGGCCGGACATCGACCTATCGAAGAGCGGATTCAGGACTTCAAAGAGCTTAACCTGCCCCTCAGTCCGGATGCAATTAAACAGCAGGCGGCAAGGTGCATGGATTGTGGAATACCGTTTTGCCATGGGGCGGGCTGCCCGATTCACAATTCTATACCTGATATGAATGAGCTGGTATATAAGAACCGCTGGGAAGATGCCTGCCTGATGCTTCATTCAACCAATAATTTCCCTGAGATTACAGGCCGGGTCTGTCCTGCTCCTTGTGAGACGGCCTGTACACTTTCCATCAATGATGAGCCCGTGTTAATTAGGCACATTGAGTTTCAAATAGTCGAACGAGGATTCGAGCAGGGCTGGATCAAGCCGATACTCCCATCGCATAAAACAGGCAGGCGTGTTGCCGTAATAGGCTCCGGACCTGCGGGTCTTGCGGCGGCACAGCAACTGACACGCGCCGGACACGATGTGGTCGTTTTTGAAAAAGACCAAAAGATTGGAGGAATATTACGTTACGGTATTCCGGATTTCAAACTCGAAAAACACATTATCGACCGGCGGCTTGAGCAGTTAAGCGCCGAAGGCGTCGAGTTTCAGGCGGACGTGAATGTCGGCAAGGATATTTCACCTCATTACTTACAGAAGATGTTCGATTGTGTATGCCTTACTATGGGAGCGGGTCAACCCCGTGACCTTAATATACCCGGCAGAGGATATGAAAACATCTTTTACGCAATGGAATACCTGAGACTGCAGAACAAGATTGGCTCGGGTGAACCAATAAAAAAAGACGAAACTATTTCAGCTAAGGACAAGGTCGTAATCGTAATAGGCGGCGGAGATACAGGCAGCGACTGTGTGGGAAC
>CBDURK010000463.1:0-2340 GCA_965369645.1 uncultured bacterium
ATACCAATGATATCGCTATGACCGTAATTGATTATGCTGCCTCTTGGATTAACCAATACGGCAAAGGGCGCGTTTTTTACACTACCTTAGGTCGCGCCGCCGAGACTTACTGGAATCCACTCTTTCTCCGCCACGTACTTGCTGGAATTCAATTTGCAATCAATGATTTGCCAGTAACTGACGCTGCTAAAAGATAAAGAGCAGTCATTAGGCCGGTTTAAAATACGGAATAGTACCTTTTGTACGCGGCTCGGCAAGCTTCTGATTGGCTATTGGGGCCACTCCATGAGATTTAGGCTATCACCCCGAGACGCTTATGAAGAGCGAGAAGTTAGAGCTTCTTTCCAAGGTTGCAGTGTCTTTTTTCATTGTCAAACCTCCAGCAGAATCACTCTGATGTCGGTTCGCTCGGTAGCAAGGTGAACACCATAAGAATGATTCCTGTTGCTCAGAGAAGAATTTTCACATGCGGCAAGATAGTTTAAGTCTGAAGTTTCGATTTTATCTTTTATTTTACTTTTTTATAGGCGGCAGCGTTTGTGCTGTGTGATGCAGGTCACCGATACACATCGCGGCATTGCGCATGCTTAATGCAAATTGTTTCCAGGGATTGCCGAACTGGCCACTCTGGGGCAAATTATCCAAAGCCGCATCTATGTATTTTCTCTCTCCGGTCTTTATATACATGAAGCTGTGAGCCTGGGCTGTAACGCCGCCTTTCTTGCCTGTGTCGATGAGTCGTTCAACCGAAGCCTTGATATAAGCAAGAGCCTCCTCGTCTCCGGACATTTCGTAATATCTGCGCATCCCTTCGAGAAAGATACCGGCCTGGAAGCTGAGCTTTAATTCTTTGCCTTTATGAACGCGCAGTACATTAGCAGCACGTTGAATCCATTTTTTGTCTCCAGATAGCATGTAGCCCTGATAACAGAAGTCCATTATCATTCCCGGGCCTCGAGGCTGTCCATAATCGTTATCACCATAGGTCCATCGATAGCAATAATCCAAAACCATATTAGCTATATCCAATGAGCAATGATCCCTCAGAAAATACCAGCGATCTATCACGCCGGCGATTTTGTGGTGGTTAAACAGATTCGACACGTAAACTTTTGCTGTCCTATAATCATTCCAATCCGTCGGATCGATGCGTACGTGGTCGGTCGACGGACAATAACGGCAACCGCCTGTCAAATGAGTTTTTTCGCTGTAATGCACAGTGTGGACATCCGCAACATGAAGAGCATGAACTTCAAAGTTGTCAAAATATTCGTAATTGCCGGTTCGTAAAAACTGGATGCACATCATGTGAGGATAACCGTAGTAATTACCGACCCAGGCAATGTTCTCAGGCACGTCGAGCCCGGGCGTCCAGACATGATGAACACCGTCACCGAATCCGAGAAATCCATACGAGTCGGTTTTAACTCCTTTAATTGTTCTCGAATCGCGAAAAGCCTGACATCTCCTGTTGGCCAACTCAAATGCCTCATCGAATTTCGCCACTTTTCCAGCAAAAGGCCCATAAAGCTCAGATCCACCTGCCTGACAATAATCCCCTAATGCCCGTGTATCCCGACAATACCATTTCGGCGGGGCGAAAGGCCTTAGTGGTTGTTGGAGCCCGGCAAATGTGCTCTTTAGCCTGCCGGTATCCGCATCCCCGGGACAAAAACAGAGTCGAATCTCATGTGTACGGGTCACACCCGTATAGACTTTCAGAGGCTCTTTGTACCGGGCAGCATATAAACCCGCCCGGACCATGCCGTCGGCAGTCAACTCAATAGACTTAGGATGCAATTGCCAAAACCATCTAATCCCAACGCCTATGCTTGTCTTTGAGTTCGATAGACATCCCCACCCGATATTTTTTGGCTTTATCTGTTTGCCTGCTCCTTCGCCTCTAACCGCACCACCGAAGATATGCTTACTGGAGGACATTTGGTAAATGTACGCTTCCCGGTCACCAGAAAGGCTACCGGTCTTTACCCCTCCATCCTCAGTTCCGAACAGACACTTGCCCGCAGTAATCGTCGTAGGTAGTTCCAGCGAAAATGCGCTGAGTGGTATGAAATCTGCATCCTTGCCCTGACGATTGACAAGAGATACCACTATTCTTACTTCGGAGCAGTCCGAATAGGCGTGGAGGCGACAGTCAAAATCAAATTTTTTTTCGTGTCTGAGATTTAGTAACGAACCCGTTGCCCGAAGAACTACATGTAAAGGGCCCTTTTCTTCCAGAACCACTTTTGCATTGGGATCCACCGAAGCACTGTACTTTTCGCCTTCAACCATAACGCACAAACCACGTCCGTGTGTCTCAATGATCTTCTCATCCCC
>CBDURK010000464.1:0-2322 GCA_965369645.1 uncultured bacterium
CAGGGACACGATCCCAAGAGTGTCATATTCTATAGAAGCGTAAAGGTCAAACCCCTGCCGGAAAAGATTAAGGTGGTGGTGCTTACTGGTGGACACGGCTTCGAGCGTGAGCAGTTCTTTAAGCTATTTGAAGGCTATGACGATATCGAGTACACCGAGTTCCAGCTAAAAGACCATAGCGAGATATTCGAAGATGTAAGCGGCTGGGATTACGATGTAATAGTCTCGTACAATATGACGCAGGAAATTTCTCAGAAACGGCGAAGGAATTTCGCCAGGCTGCTCAGAAGGCAGGGCGTAGGCTTTGTAGCAATGCACCATACGATGGGTGCATTCCAGGCCTGGCCGCAATATCGCAAAATGACCGGAGGCAAATACTATTTGAAAGCTGAGGATGATCACCGCGGCAGCACGTTTAAACACGAAATCGATATGAATGTGCACATTGCGGACTCCTCACATCCGATTACCCAAGGTATAAATGATTTCCAGATACATGATGAGGGATACAAGTACCTGGGCTTTGAGGAAAATAATCACGTGCTCTTTACTACGAACCATTCTGATAGTGACAAGACTATCGGCTGGGTCAGAAATTTCGGCAAGGCTAAGGTCTGCGGTATAATGCTCGGACACGACCACTACGCCTTCGAAAACCCGAACTTTCGGAAATTAGTCGCACGCGCTATAAGATGGACCGCCGGTCGGCTTGATTAACTTCGATTAACATTTTTGAAGCGGAGTGAAGAATCTTAGTTGACACCAAACAAGAGATTCTTCGCTCCGCTTTTTTGCGCTCGGATTGAAAAGCAGCGCTATCTTCCTGCTCAAAAAGTGCTGGCAAGGGCATCTGTGATGGGACTGATAAAAATTATTTAGAATTTTTTTATTTTCTTCTTGCAATCTTTACAACTGTAGAGTAGTCTCGACAAAGTTAAAGATAAGGAGATTTCTATGGCGAAGAAAAAATATGAGCTTACCGGCGCCGAGTGGGCGATCATCCAGGCTATCTGGGAAAACGAGCCGTGTGCCGCCCCGGCCGTTCAGGAGAAGCTCGAAGCCAAAAAGAGCTGGACCTACAGCACCGTCAAGACCCTGATGGACCGAATGGTAATCAAAGGCCTGCTGAAAACAGAGAAATTCCGTAATCTCATCCTGTATCGTTCGGTTGTAACCAAATTTCAGGCGCAAAAAAGCGAGGTTAAGCGCACGGTAAAAAGGGCCTTCAATGGGGCGCTTACACCGATGATGCAGTTCCTGCTCGACAACAATACTCTCTCGAAAAAGCAACTTGATGAGCTTGAAGTGCTCATTAAGAAAAAACGCATTAAAAGCCGATCTGCCAAAAAGAAATAGTTTCGCTGTAATAAAAGTTCTATACGTCCGTCTTATTAGATGGAGAACATATCATGAATGCGATATTGGAGCAGATAAATTCGGCGGGTTTGAAGTTTGTGGAATTCGCCCTGCCTATGTTCGTTCAATCCGTTGTTCTGATTGTAATTTTGCTGCTGGCTGATTTTGCGATGCGGAAAAAAGTCCGTGCCGTCTTTCGATACTGGATATGGCTGCTGGTTCTTGTAAAGCTTGCTCTGCCGACCTCGCTGTCATCGCCTTTGAGTCTGGGATACTTCTTTGGCGACCGACTAACCTATGTGGATACAACTGAAACACCAGCCGGGCCGCAGGCAAGCCTTGCCGAGCCGGCGCCGGTTAATGTTCCACCATTTATCGACCTGACGAATATAGATGCCGACAGATTCACACGGGCTGCGCCGCCGATTATACCGGAAGCAGAGTCGGCGTTGGCAAGTCCGGCTGATACTCCCGCTATCTCGGTTACACTATTGTCCTGGCAGGGGGTTGTATTTCTAACCTGGCTGACTGCCGTAATCGCAATGGTATTATTGTTATTGCAGCGAGCGGTTTTTGTAAGGGGCCTTGTCGCACAGGCCAAAGAGGCAAACGGCGTTATGGCCGATATGCTTGAATCCTGCCGTAGCTCTATGCCGGTAAAAAGAAAACTCGTCTTAAAAATATCCGCCAATGCTGCCAGCCCTGCGGTCTGCGGATTATTCAGGCCTGTGATTTTAATTCCGCAAAATCTGGCATCGTCTCTGACTGCCGACCAGCTAAGAGCAGTCTTGCTGCACGAGCTTGCTCATATCAGACGGGGCGATTTATTTGTGAATCTGGCCCAGACCGTTTTGCAGATTATCTATTTCTATAATCCACTTCTGTGGCTTGCAAATTGCATTATTCGCAGAATTCGTGAGCAGGCGGTCGATGAAATGGTGCTGGTGGCGATGGGCGAAAAGGCCC
>CBDURK010000465.1:0-2314 GCA_965369645.1 uncultured bacterium
AGATTGACCCAGCACTGGCAGCAGTCAAGTATAACGCTGTCACTGCTTGCTACGATAGCATCGGTCTTTTTCAGCTCGGCATCCGGACTCAGTAAAAGCTCAATCTTCCAGTCCCATTTGTTTTTTCGGGCAAGCTCACCGATTAGTGTTTTCAATCGGCCGCTGTTGGATACGGGGCTGTCCAGCAGCCAAAGAGCTTTACCTGCGCCGAATTCTTGCAGGAATTGACCTATCAGCTCCACCGCAGGTATTGTTTCTGTAACTTTGCGGTACGTTCCGTGTACGCTTGCCAAATCCCGAAAACAACCGTCACGCCCTTTAAGAATAATGCCGCCGCTCATCGCCGCTTCGATAGTTATCAATACGTTGTAACCATCGATAGCAATGAACTTGTTCGTAAGATTTTCCAGTGCTACACGATGTCGGTTTCGAGAGGCAAGCTGCTCATCGGAGCAGGCACTGCGCATAACGGCCAGCCTTTGTCTTTCGGTTAGCGAGAACCTGTCACCGACTAATTTAAGCGCGCTCTTCTGGGCATAGCTCTTCGTCAGCAGAAGCGAAAAATCAGCAATCGCTCTGAGCAGACTGGGAATCGCGCCGGCGGCAAACAACTTTTCATCCGCCGGATGCGGACCTCTATGAGTGCGCTTATCAGGCATATTTAATTGACTATTTGCTGTTGACTATTTACTATTGTCTAAAGTGTTTAACTTGTTCTTGAACAATGGATCGTCAGTAATCAATAGTAAATCGTAAATTGAAAATAGTCAATCACTAATGGCCAGCCATAAATTAGCACATATAGAAATAGATGATTTGGAGATCATCGGCTATTCGGTCGCCGGTGAAGAGACTGTCGTTGCAATGCCGCAGTTGGACGTTTGTTTCGATATCGGCAAGGCCCCCGACCAGATTATATCCATAAATCATATTCTGCTTACGCACGGGCACATGGACCACGCCGCGGGTATAGCATATTACCTTTCGCATCGAAAATTTTGCGGTATGCCGGCCGGGACAATATTAGCCCCACAAAATCTATTGCAGCCAATAAGAGAAATAATCAACGCCTGGGGCCGGCTGGACGGCAATAAAATTCCGGCTAAACTCGTGGGCGTAAAACCGGGCGACGAATATCAGATAAAGCCGAACCTCTTCGCCAGGGTCTTCCCGACAAAACACAGCAATGGCTCTGTCGGTTTCAGCGTTATTGAAAAGCGAAAAAAGCTAAAACCTGAGTACACCGGCCTGACTGGTCCGCAAATCGTCGAGCTTAAAAAACAGGGCATCGAGATAGATTATCCGCTGGAGATTCCGATTGTAAGTTACCTCGGTGATACGCAATATGTTGACTTTTCGCAGTTAAAATATATCGCCGAAAGCAAAATTCTAATAGCCGAGTGCACATTCTACGAAGACGAGCATTCCGGCCGGGCCGAAGCGGGAAGACATATGCACATCGATGATTTTACAACACTGCTCAAAAACCTGAAAAACGAGCACATTGTCGTAACACATACGACTCTGCGCACTCCCATGCGCGAAATTCGCAAAATATTAAAAAACGCCCTGCCAAAAGATAAGTACGAAAAAGTAATTTTGTTCATGGACAAAAGACCAAGATAGCTTCCCTGTTGGTCTTAAAAACGAAAGAGCCAAGACGATGAACTATTCAATAAGCAGAAGTAATCGGCGTATGTTTTACTTGATTCTCTGCCTGCACTGTCTGGCGATATGCGTGCCATCCCTTGACGCCGGAGATATGAAACCAGCTAAGAAATACGATTACAACTGGGCATCCCTAAAGAGCCATCCCGTTCCAAAATGGTTCGATGATGCCAAGTTCGGCATCTTCATCCATTGGGGGCCATACAGCGTCATGGGCTATCGCAAAAGAGGCAGAGGCTACGCCGAGCATACGCCAAAAGAAATCTATCGCGACCCCGGGCACTACTACGAATTCCTGAAAGAAAACTACGGCGCACACCCGCCTCAGTTCGGGTATAAGGATATTATTCCATTGTTCAAGGCTGAAAAATGGGATCCCGACAGGTGGGCGGAACTATTTCATAAAGCCGGCGCCAGATATGTGGTCTTAACGGCGGAACATCATGACGGCTACGCAATGTGGGATTCGGACCTGACTCAATGGTGCGCGACAAAGATTGGCCCAAAGCGTGATCTTGTTGGTGAGCTGGCTAAAGCTGTCCGCAAGAGAGGTATGAAGTACGCTCCATCCTATCACAGAGAACGACACACGGGTTTTTTCGCTCTGGAAAGGTACGCCATAAAAAGTCCGCCCCACCCTGACATT
>CBDURK010000466.1:0-2292 GCA_965369645.1 uncultured bacterium
TGGAAGAATCGATTATCCACGGACACTCCAATAAGTACCACGACGGCTTTTTAGGGCACGCCTATGTCGGAGAATGGGTCAATCTTGGGGCATTTACGACCAACAGCGACCTGAAAAACGACTACTCGAACGTCTCGGTAATGTTAGACGGGCAACACACAATCAATACGGGCTCGGTCAAAGTAGGCTCTCTTATCGGAGACCACGTTAAGACGTCAATCGGGACACTTTTTAATACCGGCTCTTATGTCGGGCCGATGGCCCTGATTATGGGCACGGGTAAGCCGCTGCCGAAATATATACCGGCGTTCTCGTGGTTCATCGAGGGCATCGTAACAAAAGGATTCGGCAAAGGGAAATTGTATGAAACGGCCAAAATGGCAATGAGCAGACGCAAATGCCAATGGACCCAGACCGAGCAGGATATGTGGGACGCTGTCTTTAAAATGACGGCGTCGATCAGAAAACAAGCAGTCAAAAAAGGCCGAAAAGCAATGTTAACTCGATAAAATGAATAGGAAATGAATCAATGGCAACAGTAGAAGAACGTGTGAAAGCAGTAACCGCACAGGTCTTAAAGCTTGACCTGGACCAAATCAAATTAGAAGACAATTTTACCGCTGACCTGGGAGCCGAAAGTGTACAGTCCATCGAACTGGTGGCTATGTTCGAAGAAGAGTTCGGCATTGAAATGGAAGAGGATGCCGCCCTTTCGGTGGAAACCGTCAGCACAGCGGTCGATTTTATTGCTAAGGTCTGCAAGGAACAAGGCGTGGACGTATAGCAATAGTCTGTAGTCTGTAATATAAGAAATGAAAGGGCCTAAAATGAACAGGGCAAAAAAACAACATCCCCTCGTGGATGCAAAAGAACCAAACCTGATGGAAGATACATATCCATACAGCTTACCCCCGCTGATTCGTTTTGAAGAACCAGTGGTTGAAAATATTGACGGCAAGCCAGTGGAATTTGACTTCGGAGCTGTTAAAGACCGGGACATCCTGATTAGTGATACGACTTTCCGAGACGGCCAGCAGGCACGTCCGCCTTATACTATTGACCAGATGGTGCATATATATGACCTTCTGAGCCGTCTTAGCGGCCCGAATGGAGTAATTAGGCAGACAGAGTTTTTCCTTTACACCAAGAATGACCGGGAAACCCTCGATAAATGCCGGAGCCTTGGCCATAAATATCCCGAGTGTACCGGCTGGATTCGAGCGATTAAAGGAGATTTTCGCCTTGTCAAAGAAGCCGGACTAAAAGAAACCGGAATGCTCACAAGCTGCTCAGACTACCACATATTCCAAAAACTGAAATTCCGCAGCCGTGCCGAATGCATGGACAGCTATTGCGAAGTTGTGGAGGCGGCTTTCGAGGCTGGTGTGCGCCCCCGCTGCCACCTCGAAGATTTGACACGGGCTGATATTGATGGCTTTGTCCTTCCTTTTGTAGAGCGGTTAATGGAAATGAGCAGCCAGGTACCGGAAGAACTCACAGTCAAAATTCGTCTTTGCGATACAATGGGCTTTGGAATTAGTTATCCGGGCGCTGAACTTCCCAGAAGTATTCCTAAACTAATCTATAAGCTAAATCAGGAATGTGGTGTGCCGAGCGACCGACTCGAATGGCACGGACACAACGATTTCCACAAGGTACATACCAACGGCGGAACAGCATGGCTGTACGGCTGTGATGTGGTAAATACGACTTTATTCGGTTTCGGAGAACGTACAGGGAATCCTCCTCTCGAAAGCGCGATTTTCGAGTACATCGCATTAAAAGGAGACCTTTGTGGGATTGACACAATGGTAATCACGGAATTAGCCGACTATATGCGATCAATCGGTTTGCCGATACCTGAGAACTATCCGTTCGTGGGCCGGGCGTTCAATACTACCCGGGCAGGTATCCACGCCGACGGACTTCGTCGCGATGAGCAGATATATAATATTTTCGACACCGAAAAATTGCTCGCCCGGCCTCCCCGCGTGGCTATCACAGACAAAAGCGGGACCGACGGTGTCGTACACTGGGTCAACGAGTTCTTCGGCCTTAAGAGTGAAGATCGAATAAACAAGATTAAAATACACAAAATAGCTCGCTGGGTCATCGACCAGTATGATGAGCACGGCCGCCTGACCGCTATCAGCGACCAGGAACTCGAAGCCAAGGTAAAAGAGCTAATGCCCGATTATTGGGCAAAATATAAAGGCAGTTAGAAATACAATGCTGCTTAAGTCAAACAGGATAGCTGCTAATAATTAATTACTAGCAGCTATTTTTATGATG
>CBDURK010000467.1:0-2270 GCA_965369645.1 uncultured bacterium
TGTATGTCGCACTCAATGATAGCGCTGTTGTCAATCACGATAATCCTGATGCAGCAACGAGAACTTCCTGGACCGAATGGAATATCGACCTGACGAGCTTTGCCGACCAGGGTGTGAACCTTGCCAATGTAACTTCGATTACTCTTGGCCTTAGATCGGGTACCGGCGGTACAGGTATGTTATACTTCGATGATATTCGACTGTATGCGCCTGCACCGTAAGTTTGGATTTGGTTGTTAAGTAAAAGTATATAGTAGATTTGTAAATTCGGGGCCTATACTTATTCGGTATAGGCCCATTTTTAATTGACTTTTTTCTATTTATTATTTTGGGTGTGCATCGATGCAAAAACGTCAAATAAATTTGTTGGGGGCATAAAATAACTCTCGAAAATAGTAACACAATAGCACCCTAAAAGTATAGTTTGTCCTTGACGAGAAAGTGTATGATTTGGTATAAATATAATAGGTGAATATTATATCCGCGTATGAGGGTATCTGTGGATTTTGCCCCTCAAAGTCGCGGAATCATCGTAGTTAGTCGAATAGTCATCGTTATAGAAACCTTATTTGAAGGAGGAAGTATTATGAGAACTCGATTAATCAGTTTGACAGCATTTTTTTTGATAGGATTCGTAGTATTTAGTCCAGGCCACGCTCAGGAAGTCGAAAATTTGCTTATTAACGGCGGCTTCGAGGACGGTGTAGCTGATCCGTGGACCACATATGGAGGTATTACCATAGAAGTGGTTCAAGAATTGGTGGGGGCAGCGGTTGACGAGGGTCCTATTGAGGGTAACTTTAGTTTACATATTATCGTTCCCGCAGCGGGTGCAAACTTCTGGGATAGTGGTCTGCAGCACAGGGGACCTAATATTTTTGAAGAAGGAAAGAAATACACACTTTCCGCCTTTCTCAAGTGTAGTAGTGGTACACTTGATATCAATTTCAAACCGGAGCATGACGGAGATCCATGGACGGGATACGGTGAGCAGGCCTTCACCATGACGGAAGAATGGACGGAATTCAGCATAACAACCTCTGTTTTTACTGAGGAAGTGAATCCGTCGAGCATCACATTCCACGTAGGTTATGAGATGGCTGATTTCTGGATCGATGCCGTACGATGGTACGAAGGCGATTATGTCCCACCTTCTCTGGGAGATAAATCCTTTGCTTCGTTACCGGTCCCGGAGGACGGCTCGTTACATCCTGATACGTGGGCAAACCTTTCCTGGAAGCCGGGAGATAAGGCAATCTCGCATGATGTGTACTTCAGTGACAATTATGACCTTGTGTACGACGGCGCAGCCGAGGCATTTCAAGGTAATCAGGGTGCGGCGTTTCTTGTTGTGGGCTTTCCCGGATTTGCTTATCCTGATGGCCTTGTTAACGGTGCGACATACTACTGGCGGATTGATGAGGTCAACGACACCGAGCCGAATAGTCCCTGGAAAGGCCCTGTCTGGAGCTTTTCAATTCCTCCCAAAACCGGCTACAATCCCGATCCGGCTGATGCCGCCGAGCAAGTATATCCTGAAATAAAGCTGAACTGGACGGCAGGCTTCGGTGCAAAATTACACACCGTATATTTCGGAGATAATTTTGACGATGTGAACAATGCAACCGGTGGTCAAGCGCAGGGAACTACAGACTATACTCCTGACGGCCCACTTAAACTGGCTAAGACTTACTACTGGCGGGTCGATGAGTTTGATATTATCGAGACGCATAAAGGACCTGTCTGGAGCTTTACTACTGAAGGTGCAGTTGCGGCACTTGACCCGGCTAACGGCGCTGTGGATGTGAAGCGGACACAGATTATTACCTGGTTGCCGAGTGTCTTTGCTGCTTCGCATGAGGTCTATTTCGGCACAGATAAAGATGCAGTGAAAAATGCCGATACCGGCTCGCCGGAGTATAAAGGCACGAGGGCCCTTGGTACTGAGACCTATGACCCGGGAAAACTTGAACTGGGTATCAATTACTACTGGCGGATTGATGAGGTCAATAGTGCCAATCCGGATAGTCCATGGCCGGGCATCCTCTGGAGCTTCACTACGGCCGACTCCCTTATTGTGGACGATATGGAGAGCTACAATGACCTTAATGAAGATGAGCCTGGGAGCGACAGGATATATCTTGCCTGGCTTGACGGATTCGACAATCCGGCTGTAAATGGCTCTATCGTTGGTCATGCTAATCCTCCATTTGCAGAGCAGAATATCGTTCACGGAGGCGGCCAGTCGATGCCAATGTCCTACGATAACG
>CBDURK010000468.1:0-2257 GCA_965369645.1 uncultured bacterium
CATATCGAGCCGTATGAGGATGAGGTGACTGTTCGTTTTCGAATAGACGGTGTGCTGCATAACAAATTTGCTCTTCCGAAGCAGTATGTTGCTGCGTTGGTATCACGCCTGAAAATCATGGCAAATTTAAACATTGCCGAACGCAGACTTCCGCAGGATGGGCGAAGCAGGATTAAAATAAGTGATAATGAAATAGACATCCGGGTCTCGACCGTACCCAGTTCTGATGGCGAACGTGTTGTTCTTCGACTTCTGGACAAGAGCGGGGCACATTTCGGCCTCTGCCAGTTGGGATTTACTGCGGATACTGAAAAGGAATTTCAGCGACTTATTCATATACCTCACGGGATAATTCTTTTAACAGGGCCTACCGGCAGCGGTAAAACAACAACGCTTTACAGTGTTCTTGGTGAGCTGAACACGGAAGTTCGGAACATTATGACGGTTGAGGACCCGATAGAATACAAGCTTGCCGGGATTGGTCAGATGCAAATACATCCGAAGATAGGCCTGACTTTCGCAAATTACCTGCGGCATATTCTCAGGCAGGATCCGGACGTAATTATGATTGGAGAAATCCGTGATCTTGAAACCGCCCAAATCGCTATCCAGGCAGCTTTAACAGGACATCTGGTTTTAAGTACGCTCCACACAAATGACTCTGCGAGTACTATAACCCGTTTGATTGATATGGGGATTGAGCCTTACCTGGTTTGCTCTTCTGTTATAGGGATAATGGCACAAAGGCTGGTAAGGATTATCTGCCCGCAGTGCAAGGCCCCCTACACGCCAAGTGAAGAAGAGCTGGAAGTATTTGATGCTCAATTACGGCATCGTAAAGAAAATCTATATCAAGGCAAAGGATGTCCGAATTGTATCGGTACCGGATATATGGGGCGAGAGGGAATATTCGAATTGATGACGATTGATGATGAGATAAGAGAGTCGATTATGGCGAATGCCGGATCAAATCCGATAAAACAGATAGCAATAAAAAAAGGTATGTTTACATTACGCCAGGATGGTCTAAGAAAAGCCTTCTCAGGTGAAACAACTATTGAAGAAGTTCTACGTGTGGCACAGGATGCGGCAGTATGATTGATTAAGGAATGATAATACATGCCTCTATTTAAATATATAGAGTTAAACAGCACAGGCCGGAAGAAACGTGGAACGATCGATGCGGCTTCGATTGCTGAGGCAAGAAGGACGCTTCGTGCGGCCAAAGTACATCTTCTGGAAATTACAAGTGTGCAGAAAGATATTCATCGTCAACTCGGCGCCGGAACAAGGACTATCAGTTTTCGCAGGATAAAACAACGAGATGTCTCGGTTGCCACAAGACAACTGGCTACCTTGCTGCATGCGGGCATTCCGCTTGTGCCCGCCTTGTCCGCTTTGGTTGAGCAGCTATCGACTCAGCCTTTGGAAAAAGTCTTTGCGCCGATACGTGACAGGGTTAATGAAGGTATTCCATTGGCAAAAGCTATGGCTGAATACCCGGGTGTTTTCTCGGAAGTCTTCGTCAGCATGATAAGGGCCGGGGAGGCTACTGGTACTCTGGAAAATGTCCTGCTGCGATTGGCTGAAATAGCTGAAAGACGCACTAATCTTACTAATAAGGTAAAAGCTGCTATGGCTTATCCGGCGTTTATGGCAATCGTGGGTGTAAGTGTCATAGCGTTTATATTTACATATGTAATTCCCAGTATTACAAAACTGTTTCTTGAGATGAATCGCCAGCTTCCCTGGCCGACTGTTATGTTAATGAGAATAAGTAATTTTATTCAGAATTACTTCTGGCTTTTTATAATTATGCTGATTGTAATTATAATTGCTCCGATATTTTGGTCAAAGACAACAAAAGGCCGAAGAGTTTGGGATCAAATAAAGTTGAAATTACCGCTGTTCGGCAATCTTAATCGAAAGATAGCAATATCCCGCTTTTCACGAACATTAGCGGTACTTTTAGCCAGCGGGCTTTCAATCGTTGAAACGCTTGACCTTTCCAGGCAGGTGATAGGTAATACGGTCATTTCCGATGTAGTTGATGAAGCCAAGAATGCGATCAGCCATGGGGCGGGCATCGCCGAATCGTTCCGAAGAAGCGGAGTTTTTCCACCTATCGTTATTCACATGATTTCAGCCGGTGAGAAAAGCGGAGGAATCGAAGAAGGGCTTACAAATGTTGCAGATGCTTTTGATAATGATGTTGAGGTAACGGTAAAGGCGCTAACGTCGCTGCTTGAGCCGGCAA
>CBDURK010000469.1:0-2236 GCA_965369645.1 uncultured bacterium
GCGGTACTTAAGCTTGGTGAAATTCACCGAATGGATAACCTTATCGGCAAGAGCCGGTCGATGCGTAAAGTTTTTACAGCCATCAAAGCCGCCGCCTCAAGTAATGCCACAGTACTGATACAGGGTGGAAGCGGGACAGGTAAGGAACTTGTGGCCGGTGCGATTCATTATAATAGTGAGCGAGAGGACAATCCACTGATTACAGTAAACTGCTCGGCCCTTTCGGAATCATTGCTTGAAAGTGAGCTGTTCGGGCATGTAAAAGGCGCTTATACCGGTGCCATGCGCGACCGCGTCGGGCGCTTTGAAGAGGCTCAAGGAGGAACCATCTTTCTTGATGAAATCGGCGAACTAAGCCCATTTATCCAGGTAAAGCTTCTTCGCGTCTTGCAGGAACGGGAAATCGAGCGCGTGGGTGAATCGCGAAAACGCAAAGTCGATATCAGAGTTATTGCGGCAACTCACCAGGACCTTTACACCCAAGTGCAGAAAGGGTATTTCCGGGAGGATTTGTACTACCGGCTTAAGGTGTTTCCCATTAATTTGCCACCGCTTCGGGAACGAAAAGAAGACCTGCCGCTGCTTATCGGTCATTTTATTAAAGCCCAAAACCGTAAGACAGGTAAACATATCCAGGGGGTTTCCCAGGCGGCATTGCGCATACTCATGGATTACCACTGGCCCGGAAACGTCCGGGAGTTAGAGAATGCTATTGAACACGCATTTGTACTTTGCAACAAGGATAGAATAGACCCCTTTGACTTGCCTGTGGAAATCCGGCAAATCGAATATCAAGCTTCATTTTCGACAATACCGGAAAAATTACGTTCTAACCCAGTTCCGCGCAAGCGGTTATCAAAGGAGGTCCTGCTCAACCTGCTTGATGAGTGCGACTGGAATAAGGCCGAGGTTGGACGGAGAGCGGGCCTAAGCAGAACCGCAATCTGGAAGTATATGAAAAAGTGGGAGATTCCCCTTAAAAGGCCATCGTAATAGTTCAGCCACTAAGGCACCGAGACACCAAAATGACAATATAATTTTCTTAATACAGACCTCGTTGAGTAGTTGAGTGGTTAACCACTTAACGATATCTGTAATACCATTTCTTCTTAAAAATAACGCTATACAACCCTGCTATAATAAGCGCCATTACCAGGGTGAGATGGCAAAGATATAAAAAAATGATAAACTCGGGAGCAAATCCGGAAAGTTCAAGATTTTTTATCACAAGAAGTATTCCTGTTATGATGAGTCCAGCAACAACTCCTCCTCGGATGTAGCCAGACAGAGTAATTTTTATACTCTTTCGCTTTGTCAGCAGATATTCAATGATAAGATATGATGTAATTCCGATAAGCAGTATTGCAAAAAGGTAATGTATATAAATGGTTACGTAATATTCTGCAAGCCATCCAAGCCCCGGAAAATCCGCAATATAATAGCGCTTGAAAATCGGCATGTTCCCGAAACCCGTCAGCGTGAGAAAAAAAACGGTTATCAGGTAAAGATAGCGTATAATCGGTTTTTTATTTGATTTCATATTATTTTCTTTCAAATTCATTATATTCCTCCGCTTAAAAGCCGGTCAATCCGGCTGTAAAGGTCTATTAACCGGCTTTGCTTTTCTTGTAAAATTTACCTACAGCAGCGACAACTCCGGCAATCGGCGCTATAATCATTGCAGCGGCAAGGTTGTTTGAATCGGCCATGCTATCTTTTACAGGCTGTAAATGTGGCTTCCCTTTTCCTGTTTCAATGGCCTTGTTAAGCTCCTCGAAAGGAACTGGTGACACATAAATCGTATTGGTTCCGCCGTTTTCCTTTTCGCCATAGATATATCCGCCGATTTCTTTGGCCAGTTCATGAGCCTTTTTAATTATTTCGTCCCTTGGCCCTATGGTCTGTACATCTTCAGGACACGCCTCTATGCACGCAGGCAGTTCTCCGTCGGCGATCCTGTTATAACACCGGTCGCATTTGTACATTACGCCGTTTCCTGCCAGTGACGGAAGCATATCAAGATACAGCCCAACACCGGTCTGACGCTCAGGAATATGCCAAGGGCATACTGATTTGCATTTGGAGCCACCCAGACAGATTTCAGAATCTATCCTTGATATGCCGTTTTCAAGCAGCCTTGCCGCTCCCCACGGGCACAATTTAACACAGGGCGGGTTTACACAGTGCATGCAGCGTCTGGGAATCGTAAGTTCAGTCTCTTCCCCGTTGATTTTTA
>CBDURK010000470.1:0-2211 GCA_965369645.1 uncultured bacterium
CCTCGCAGGGGACTGTGAAAAAAACAGACCGGATTTCTCTATGATAAAGGCGGTAATTTTCGATTTCGATCAGACCTTGGTCAATTCAGGCGACGGCTTTCGTTCTGCTGAAAAACAGGCTCAAAAAAAAATCTTCGAGGACCTGCCCATAACCTCGTGGGATGATTTCCTCTCGACCTATCGCCCGCTTCGAAAGCAATTTCATGCAGAATCCAATCTTTCAAGAAAGGCACTCTGGGAGGAAGTCTATTGGCAATACTGCAGGCAATGCGATTCGGATGTCCTTGAAAAGTGGGAAAATGACTACTGGGAAACGGTCAAGGCTCATACGATACTCTTTCCCGAAGCTCTGAGTGTATTACAAAATCTTGCTACTCGCTACAAACTGGCAGTTATTACCAACACACAAGCACAAGCCGGCCCGCAAAAACACCGTCTTCTTCAAATGCCGAATCTCACAAAATATTTTGAGGTAGTACTTATTGCCGGCGAGAACGATTTGCTCCCGAAGCCGGATAGAAGCGTTTTTCACAAGTGTCTGGAAATTCTGGGCGTTGATCGTACCCAGGCCGTCTATGTCGGCGATGACTGGCACACAGACATTTGTGGTGTAACTGATGCCGGTTTTCAGCCAATTTGGATTAAGCACAGTTTACTGTCTCGGTCATGGCCCGACAAGGAAACCTCAGTGCCCGTCATTACCAACCTTGACAGTTTGCTGGATATTGATAGTATCATACCCTGAATCCGGTTCGTTAGATATTTTCGGAATAACTGTCAGTGACGGTCCCGACCAGCAGAAAACTAATATATTGGAGTAGAAAATGAGTTTGAAGACTGTCAAAAATTATGTTGACGGCCAATGGGTTACACCTGGAAACGACGGCTATTTAGATGTCGAGAATCCATGTACGGGACAGATTATTGGCAAAGTACCCTTATCAACCCCTGACGAAACAAATCGTGCTGTCAACGCCGCCGCTGAAGCGTTTAAGGCCTGGAGTCAAACACCCGTTGCCCGCCGGGTTCAGCCTTTATACAAACTTGTCAGTTTACTTCGCGAAAACGAAGAGAAAATTGCCCGGACCCTTGTCGAGGAGATGGGAAAGTCGCTGCCGGATGCCCGGGCTGAGATGAAACGAATCTTCGAGAACATTGAAGTCGCCTGTAATATGCCTGTGATGCAGCAGGGAGATAAGTTGATAGGTGCGTCCCACGGCATTGACGGCGAAGTAATTCGGCTGCCAATAGGCGTTTTTGCAATGATAGCGCCGTTCAATTTCCCCGCTATGGTTCCGTTCTGGTTCCTGCCTTACGCCATTGCCACGGGCAACACTTATATAGTCAAAGCTTCGGAACAAGTGCCTTTGACGATGCAGTTGATTACAGAATACATTAACCAATCTGGTTTACCCAAAGGAGTTTTCAATCTGGTCAATGGAGATAAAATCGTTGGCCAAACAATTATAGAAAATCCCCTTGTAAAAGGTGTTTCTCTGGTTGGATCGACCCGAACGTGTAAAATCGTCTCTGAAAAATGTGCCCAAAACCAAAAACGCTATCAGACAATGGGCTCAGCTAAAAATCACCTTGTGGCAATGCCCGATGCCAGGGTCGATGATATGCTCCGCAACATGATAACTTCCTGTTATGGCTGTGCCGGACAACGCTGCATGGCGGCCTCTGCGATAGTTGCAGTTGGAAACGATATGTACAAGACCATCTGTGATAAATTTGTTGAAGCCTCAAAAAACGTTCTGGTTACCAATCCTCTTGACCCCGAGGTAGCTGATGAATCTATGGTTATGGGGCCGGTGATTTCAGCTAAATCAAAACAGTTTGTTCTTGATATGATAGAAACCGGTATCGCCGAAGGCGCCACCCTCGCTCTTGACGGACGCGGTATTGTAGTGCCCGGCTGTGAAAGCGGCTACTTCATAGGCCCGACCGTATTTACCGATGTCAAGCCGGGAATGGAGATTCACTCTACAGAGATTTTCGGCCCGGTCGTAGTGGTTCTAAAGGCCGGCTCTCTCGATGAAGCAATACAAATCATCAACAACCTTGAATACGGCAACGGAGCATCGATTTACACTCAGAACGGTTATTACGCACGCAAGTTCAAGCTCGAAACAGATTGCGGAATGATCGGTATCAATGTCGGCATCCCCGCCCCCGTAGCCTATCTGCCGTTCGGCGGGATGAAGGCCT
>CBDURK010000471.1:0-2208 GCA_965369645.1 uncultured bacterium
AAGGGGTGTTTTGTACCATAAGAAGCGGATAACCCACATTTTCATACACCGTAAGTACGGGAATAAGATTGAAATCCTGGAATATGAAGCCGATTTTCCTGCCTCTGAAAGCCGCAGCCATCCGTGTATTAAGACTTGAGACCTCAGTGTCATCTACCATCAAGTTGCCCGAAGTTGGCTTATCCAGACAACCAATGAGATTTAAGAGAGTGGTCTTGCCGCTACCAGATGGGCCAACGAAAGAAACAAAAGAAGCTGGTTCAATTTCAAAATTCAAATCCTTTAATGCCTCTACCTTTAGCTCCCCTGTTGCGTATATCTTCGATAAGTTGCGTGCTGTTATCAAGCTCATTGACTTATTCCTTCAAGAATTTCGGTGTACAATAAAACAGTTTGTGAACAAAACTTTTAGGTTCCTTATATTTGGAGATACTTTTCTACTCTGTCGATGACTTTCCCTTGAACTGTGTATGCAAAGAACACATATCCATCAGAACGACGATACAGGGTCGTGACTTCGTCGGCATAGCCCAATTAGCCACTTTTGCTGCTCAACAGTCAGATAAGGACGCAGCACCAGTACGTGCTCGGCTATTCTCCTTTCTATCGAACTGTATGTCGCGATGAAGTTTTCTATCTGCTGCAATAATTCATCATCACTGCTATCGGGGTTTTCGAATATGGATAAAAGCTTTTCCCTTTCGGTCATTAGGGCAAAGCGCAAATTCATAGAATTGGCTTCGAAGTCCGGGTCCTTTTCCTGTAATAGTTTGGCTTGCTCCTGGTTAAGTCCCAGTCTTTGTGCCAACCTGCCCCTGACTCTCAGACCCATTCCGTAACCACCTGGACCTCCGCGTCCGGGGCCACCACCACGGCCATATCCATAACCACGTCCATTCGGTCCGCCTGGGCCTGTCCCGTTTCGCCTGCCACCTCGGCCAGCCCGTCCGCCCAGTCTGCTCATTGGTCCTCTGACCGTCTGAGCGCAAAGGCGCATCAAATAATCCCGGTTGTCCGCCGGAAGTTTACCACGAAGTTCGACGATATGTTGGCCTACCTGTCTTATCAGATGCTCATGTGCCCCAATGACATCTTCGGTGCGTTCCAGAACAACCTCATTGGGAGAACACGGATCCTCCAGTGAATGTGCGAGGGATTTCTGCTGAGTCGCAAGATTGTTAATAAGTGAATTTAATTCCTCATCAAATTTTTCCTCCAGTTCGACAACGAGGCCGGATGAATCACTCAGCCAGTGTTCTGTCTTTTGATCACTGAGTGCCGTTAAGCGGGCATTGAAAAAGGAGATTACCGCACAAGCAAACGCAACTATCGCAAGTATTGCTGTTCTTTTTCGATTCATCGCTCGTCCCCCGTATTCGGCGAGTCGTCTTCAAGGATAAACCATGCCAACTCGCTCGACCATTCCAGAGACAGTGCGGCAAGATATTCAGGGCTGTTTTGAGAAGCCGGTTCAGCCGGGACATTTCCGGTAACACTGTAGTTGCCCAGCTTATGCCCAACGCCAATGGCGATGATAATTGATGCCGCTATGCGGAGAACCACCGGCAGAAACCCTATCGGCAGAATATGAGTTTTTTCACTTTGTCTCTGTTCCCGCTCGGCTATGGCAGTGATTCTGCCGGCAACATCGTGACCAGCGGTGTCAACGCTCCATTGCCCGAGCGATTTCCAGAGTTCAACAGCTTTCCGCCAGCGAACGGAACACTCCTTGCATGCCTCCAGGTGCTCACGTACCTTTTCGTTTCCGAGTGCGTTTAGTTTGCCAGCTACATATTCTCTTAATTCGATTTCATTTATGTGTTTCATAATATTTACCCATATCTTAAACGGTCTCAAAGCCAAAAAACTGCGGACTATTCATCAAAATATTTCATTTTATTCAATTTTTCCCGCAAATTTGCATAAGCTCTAACCAGCAGCGATTCGACTGCCGAGGTTGTCCAGCCTGTTACTTCGGCGATTTCTGTGTGGCTTAAGCCATCATATCGATGTAGAATCAGCGCAAGCCGCTGTCGCTCCGGCAGCTCATTAACGGCTGTTTTTACCGATTTCACAACTTCCTTTCTTTCAGCAGGGTTACAGTCCGATTCTGCCAGTTCTGCCAAGGCCGCATCTTCCAGGGGTGCGGCAGCCTTTGCTCGCTTGCGTTGTTCATCAAAGCAAAGGTTTATGACAATACGGTAAAGC
>CBDURK010000472.1:0-2205 GCA_965369645.1 uncultured bacterium
TAAATCGGATTACAGAAATCGGCGACCTCCTGCTCGGAGGCTGATTCGTAGCTGGAAGTCCACTCGACGAATGTTGTGTTCGAGTCGGTTACCGGATAAAGACGGACAGTGCCTAAGTAATTTGATACCGAGTCTTTTGAAAGCGGTTTCGGGCCGTCGTCTATGCTGTAGGTAAAGGTATATTCATCTTCGTTAACCGAAACGAGCGTTTCAAGAAATGCGTCATTTAACAGTCTTTTAGCGCCGATTTCCCGGCCGGTTTTTTCGCCGATGACGTCAACTTTTGTTATGACCGATTCCGCCCACGCAAAATCATGAAAGTCTTTAATCGAGTCCCAGACTTTTTCACGCGGAGCATTTACAACTGTTGAATTATAACAATTTCCCATTTTTAGTCTCCCTGTCAAACCAATTGAAAAAGCTGACAATGAATATTCGGAAAACAGCATGGGCTAAAGCCCATCCGACAAGCTGCTTGTTTCATTAATTAGCAGGATATGTAGAATGCGGGCGGATGTCAAGGGCGGGTTTTTTTCGGAGGGACAAAGATGGAGTTTACAAGCAGGAGAATGAATCGATATAATAAAGGAAGTGTGAAATGCTGCTGGGCGAAGTACGAGTATCGCGGCCTACGTGTTTTTAAGAAAAGGCGAAAGTAGAAAGTTAGAAGACAAAAGAAGAAACAGGGGTTAGATAAAATGAAAACAGCCGGGCAGCAAGAGGGATATGAGTAACTCTGTCGGAATTAAACTTGGCAGCCTTGCTCTGGACGTGCCGTTTTTTCAGGCCTCTCTGAGCGGCTACAGCAACTACGCTATGCGCACGATGGCCCGGAAGTTCGACTGTCCATTTATAATGGCCGATATGATGTTAGCCAAGAGCGCGGCCCACCCCCGCGTGCTGCGCAAGGCCATGTTTCGGCCAGGTTCCGATGAGCACCCGATTGGCGCCCAGATTCTCGGCAGTAAACCGGCGACAATGGCTAAGGCCGCTCGTGATTTGGTGGCTGTCGGATACGACGTTATCGATTTGAATTTTGCGTGTCCGGCCCCCAAAGTACTGCGGCGTGGACGTGGCGGGGCCCTGCTCAACGACCCGGACACTGTTATCGATATTCTAAAGGCGGTCCGCGATGCAGTCGCTGTTCCTGTTATGATGAAACTCCGTATCGGAGTTAATCATAAACCTGAATCGCTGGAGAATTTCTGGCAGATTGTGAGCCGCTCGGTCGAACACGGTGTAGATGCCCTTGTGATTCACGGGCGCACCGTTAGCGAGCGGTACCGCGGTAAGGCCGACTGGAACGTGCCGGCGGCAGTTAAAAGCCGCTTTCCGCAGGCAACTATCGTCGGTAGTGGTGACATATTTGACGCCGCTGCGACGGTTGACCTGATGAAAAGGACCGGACTCGACGGATTCATCGTAGCCCGCGGCGCCATCGGCAATCCCTGGATATTTCGTGATCTACGCAGTGTATGGGAGAATCGCCCACTGCCTGGGCCGCCAGATATGAGTGAGCAACGGGATGTCATTGGCGAACATTTCGAGCTGATACTACAGAGTTATACAGAAAAAAAGGCGGTCGGCATTTTCCGCAAGTTTGCTGTCGGATACGTCTGCCGTCACCCCAGACGCAAACCGGTCCTGCTGTCTTTCATGAATGCAAAAACCCGCGCTGATGTAGAGAAGGTTATCAATACCTGGTACACGGACACCTATCCAAAAGTGTAGGGAAACAAATCGTGCGGTGTGCGATACTTGAGCATCGCAGTGAAGCCAGCTTCGCAGAGCAGGGTTTAGCACTACTATTATATTAATTGATTTTTAAGACAGTCGCTGAGCTGAGCCGAATGAATTGCACACGCGGAAATAGACAGGAATTTAATTATTCTTCTTATCTTTTTTCAATTTCCGTTTTTCTTTTGGACTAAGCTTGGCTTTTTTCTGTTGTTCTTTTCTGCCTTTATCCTTTTTTCCCTTATCGCCCATTTCTATTTTTCCTTCCTTAAAATGACTTATATTTCTTAATTTGTGCCCGAAGTGCCCGATGGTACGAAGGCTCTCAGGCGGATTGCAATTGTTGTTGGGCTCGAAGTACGGCGGCTGTATCGCCCAGAACGAGCTGCTTTATCAGACTGCTCGGTACAAGACTGATTCCAATATTGAAGATTTTTTCCTCGACCATCGAGGCAATCATCCGTGCCG
>CBDURK010000473.1:0-2204 GCA_965369645.1 uncultured bacterium
ACAATAAAAGTCGAGCTGCCCGAAGGTTTTCAGACCTCAGAGTTTATGTTAGAGCACGGTTTCGTGGACATGATTGTCCACCGAAAAGACCTTCGCAGTGAAATCGCACGCCTTATCGACTATTGCCATAAGAGCACTTAATAAAATGACTCTGCATTCAAACGGCTTATTTCGTTAGGCACTCTAAGCAGCATCCTTATACTGAGTGCCAAAAAGTTTACGGCCAGCGGCGAAAGAACTTTGTAGGGATATATTGTTCCAGAATAAACGGGGCCATTAATGATAGCATTAGGTATTTTTCTGCATTCGGTGGGTGGCTTTGCAGCGGGAAGTTTTTACATACCTTTCAAAAAAGTCCGCAACTGGGCCTGGGAGAGTTACTGGCTTGTAAACGGTTTTCTGTCCTGGATTATAATGCCCTGGATTATCGCTCTTGTGACGGTGCCGGGTTTGATTTCAATTCTGCGGGAAGCGCCGAAAAGCAGTATTATCTGGAGCTATCTTTTCGGTCTGCTGTGGGGTATCGGCGGCCTTACGTTCGGACTGTCGATGCGGTATCTCGGAATGTCACTGGGGTATGCGATTGCGCTGGGATTTTGCGCGGCGTTCGGGACAATTATTCCGCCGATATATAAGGGCGAGTTCGGCGATTTAATCACCAGCGCCTCAGGCCTGACCACGCTTGGAGGAGTACTTTTCTGCCTTGTCGGTATAGCGATTTGCGGATGGGCGGGTATCTCCAAAGAGAAAGAGCTGCCGGATGAAAAGAAGAAAGAGACGATTAAGGAATTCAACTTCACGAAGGGGGTGTGGGTCGCGACATTCGCCGGCGTAATGAGTGCGTGCATGGCATTCGGCATAGCGGCAGGGGCACCCATAGCCAAACTTGCCGTGGAGCGGGGTGTCCCTTCCTTGTGGCAGAACAGCCCGATTTTTATCTGCATCCTTGCGGGCGGATTTACAACGAATTTTATCTGGTGCGTTTTTTTAAATCTAAAAAATCGAACAGCGAAAAATTACCTCGACAGCAGCACACCGCTCACCAGCAATTATATCTTTTCCGCATTAGCGGGGATTACCTGGTACTTCCAGTTTATGTTCTATGGAATGGGCACTACCAAAATGGGTCAGTACGACTTTTCGAGCTGGACCATCCACATGGCCTTTATCATCGTCTTCAGCAATATATGGGGACTGATTTTCCGTGAATGGAAAGGAACCAGCCGGCGTACGCACATAATCGTTTTGGCCGGGATACTTGTGCTCATACTATCGACAATCATCGTTGGATTGGGAAGCTACCTTGGGTCGATCGGAAAGTAAGAGCCTGAAATTCGGCAGGTATTCAAAAGGTCGATGCCGGGTGAGTGCTTTGGGAGAGTAAAGACAATGGCAAATAAAGAGACAATGACTTCAAGGCAGCGTGTTTTGAAAGCTCTCAATCACGAGGTTCCCGACAGGGTGCCGATTGACCTGGGAGGATTTCAAACGGGGATACATAAAAGAGCATACGCTGAATTGCTATCGCATCTTGGATTAGAAGAAGAAATAACAATTCTCGATCCGGTCCAGCAGCTTGCTAAGCCGAGTGAAGAAGTTCTCAAGCGTTTCAGAGTGGATATTCGCTATATATGCGCACACGGCCCGGACGATTTCAAAGGCGGCATAGAACAGAATACCCGCGATGGTAAGCTCTGGCATGACCTCAAGGATGAATTCGGGGTGGTGTGGTCGATGCCGGATGAGCAGCAGCTTTATATGGACATTTCTCATCATCCGCTCGCCGATGCGAGCATTAAAGATATCGAAGATTATCCTTTTCCGGACGGCAGCGATCTGAGCCGCTTTACCGGAGTTCGCGAAGCGGCGCGGCAGATGCGCAATGACACACCTTACGCCATATCAACCGGCATTGGCGGGGTGGTCTATGAATACTGCTGGTATATGCGCGGGCTCGAAAGATGGCTCATGGATACTATAGAGAATCCGGCCTTTTGCGAGGCGCTGCTGGATAAGACCCTCAAATTCTGGATGGATTATCATACCGGCTTTCTGGGCGAGGTGGGTGATATCGTCGATGTAGTGATGATAGGCGATGATTTGGCCGGTCAGAGCGGGCCGCTGTTTTCTCCGGATTTTTACCGAAAAATAGTCAAGCCCAGACAGAAAAAGCTCGTCCAGCATATCAAGTCGCTGACAAAAGC
>CBDURK010000474.1:0-2190 GCA_965369645.1 uncultured bacterium
GGGCTTTTATAGAGACGTAGGTGTTTTACAGGTTAAACCGGATGGAATGTGGGAGTCACAAGAACAATGAAAAAACATAAAAATGAAATACAGAATGGATTGGTAAATCGCCGGCGTCGTATGCGGGGGTTTATAATCAAGAGCAAACGGATGTGGGCGATTTTGATAGTTGCTGCAATTGCCCTGACTGCGGTGGTTTTGCTGGGTTCTATAAGGAAATCCGGCTCGGCCGGTTCAAGTATGAACATGAGCACATTCCTTGTACGCCGGGATGATTTAACCATTTCTGTTTCCGAAAGCGGCAGCATCAAAGCCCGTACTTCCATAAATATCAATTGCAAGGTCGAAGGCCAGTCAACGATAATCAGTATCGTACCTGAAGGTATTTTTATTACTGAAGAAGACGTAAAGAACGGTAAGGTGCTATTTGAGCTGGACAGCTCAAATCTGGAAGAGCAGATTGCCACAAGGGAAATTGATTTTGCCAGTAGCGAGGCGAGTCTCACTGAGGCAGAGGAGGCATTCGATATTCAGGTAAAACAAAATGAAAGTGATATTGCGGCTGCTGTACTGTCGGTAAAATTTGCCTTGCTGGACTTTAAGAAATACCTGGGTGAGAGTGTTGCGAATAAGGTGATTGATGCCGTAGGTGAAGATCCGAATGCAAGTTTTGATTTAGTATCGCTCCTTGGCGACTACGACCCCAACGATCCCAACAGTTTGGGCGGAGCGGCTTCGCAGCAATTGAATAATTTCCAGGATTCTATCATTCTTGCTACGGGCAACTTAGAAAAAATGGTTGACGTTTTGGAAGGCACACAAAAGCTTTACGATGCAAATTACGCATCTAAGCTTGAGTTAAAAGGTGCCGAACTGGACGTGAGAAGTAGAAGGATTCAAAAGAAATCGTCCGAGGAGGATCTGGTATTGTATAAGCTTTATGATTTTCAAAAAGAATCTGAGAAGTTTCTGAGCGATTACCATGAAGCAAAGCGTCAATTAGTGCGGACTCATGCCCAGGCCCGGTCAAGGCTTGCGCAAGCTAAGGCTAAGTTAAGAGGTGCCGAATCAACCAATCGGCTGCGAGGAGACCGGCTGCAAAAATTAAAAGAACAGATTGATGCATGTACAATTAAGGCGCCTGCTCCGGGTCTGGTAGTATATGGTTCGAGCGGTGATTTTATGCGAGGGCGAACCAGGGTGATTGAAGAAGGAGGGACGGTTTATCAGCGACAAAAGATTATAGCGCTGCCTGATCTATCACAAATGATAGCTGAAATAGATGTGCACGAGTCTTCGGTCGATAAGGTCCGTCCCGGGCAAAGAGCGAAAATCGTTGTAGATGCTTTTCCGGACCAATCATTCATGGGAGAAGTGCTTAAGGTTGCGCCTCTGCCTGACCCTCAGCGTGGTTTTCTTAGTCCGGATATGAAGGTTTACAAGACGCAGGTGACCATAGAAGGAAGCCACGATTTTATCAAACCCGGAATGTCAACTAAGGTTGAAATTCTCGTTGAACATTTGGTAGATGTTTTAATTGTGCCCATTCAGGTTGTCGCAAGACGCGATGGTAAAAAAGTGTGCTATTGTTTGACGTCGAAAGGTTCAGAGCCTCGTGTGGTGCAAACGGGTGCCTTTAACGATACATTTGTACAAATTGTCGAGGGTTTGGAAGTCGGCGATAAAGTTTTATTGAATCCGCCATTGATAACTGAAACAAGTGCCTCAGGTAATTTGTTCGATCGAAAAAAGCCAGAGCAGGATAAGGCTGATGGCTCGGCTCGTGAGAGGGGACCCTCGCAAGAGCAGGGTGGCGGTCGGCCACAAGGAGAAAGGCCTTCGCGGCAGCAGGGTGATGGGCAAGCTCAGGGCGGCGGCCGGCCACAGGGAGAAAGATCCTCGCGGCAGCAGGGTGGCGGACAAGCTCCTGGTGGACAGTTTCAGATGACTGACGAAATGACTGATAAGATAATGAGTGGTATGAAACAGTTCGACCCGGCTAAGGCCAAAAAGCTGGAAGAATTGCGGAAGAGTGACCCGACAAAGTTCAAAGCGGAACTTATGAAGACAATGCAGAGTATGGGTAATAGAATGAGACAAGACGGGGGTGGTATGAGACAAGGACAAGGCAATGCTGAACGTGGACAAAACCGTTAATTTCGATGATGATGCCCCGATATTAAAGATGGA
>CBDURK010000475.1:0-2173 GCA_965369645.1 uncultured bacterium
TGGCTGCCAGGCACTGGGTATCGAAAGCGACCTGGTGCCGGACATTGCACTGGGCCTGGCCGGAGGCGTCGGGTTGCGGGGAAGAATCTGCGGTTTATTGACAGGCTCATCCATGGTCGCGTCACTGGCTGTGGCAAAAAAAGAGAAAGACTACGCCAAAAGGAAAATGCAGAGCCTTCAGATCACCGGGCGTCTGTTCGACAAGTTCGCTCAGCAGTTCGGTTCATGCCGATGCCGTCGGCTGTGCGGCCTGGACCTGACCACGCCCGAAGGTCGAAAAAAACTTAATGAGGAGGTCAAGTTCCAGGTTTGCACCAGATACGTCCGTCAGGCCACTAAATCCTTGGCCAGGGAGCTGATGGCCCTCTGAGCCACCGGCGAAGCTGCCCTGCGGTCGGCCCGGACAATGCTGATATGGTACTGTTGAAATGGAAGGTTTCTGAAAGCCAGTACCGGGTTATCTTTGGAGATTTATCAATACAGAATGTTTCCGCCGAAGAATTAGCCCAGCTTGAAAAATAGTCGCTATCACAATATCAGATAAAATGGCACAAATATAAGGCCGAGCTAAATCAGCCCGGCCTTTTTTCAGCGTTTTTTAGAGACGAAATAGTTTACGTCAAAAGTGAATTTCACAAAAAAATGTTTTTTCCTTAGACCCAAACAGTACTCCGGGTTGTTATATTAACGACAAACGTTTGTTATTGAATCGATTAGGCGGTCCTAATGGAAGACAAGCAGCTTGTATTAAAATGTAAACGTGGTAGCTCGGATGCTCTGGAGCGTATCTACCAAAAGTACAAAGCCGACTTACTGATTTTGGCGATGGCTCTCTTAAATGACAAAAGTGCCGCCGAAGATGTTTTGCATGATGTTTTTCTTTCTTTTGTGCAATCTTTAGAAAAGTTCCGGCTCACCGGAACACTCAAAGGATATTTGCTGACATGTGTCGCAAACCGTGCCCGTAATACAAACAAAGCAAAACATCATCAGAGTATATGTTTGGATCAGGCAGGATCGTTTTGTTCCGATTCGGATGAACCGACGAAATCGCTTATATGCAATGAACAGTTGCAGCAGCTAAGCAATGCGATGGCTCAGCTTCCATACGACCAGCGGGAAGTAATCCTCCTGCACCACCAGGCCGTAATGACATTCAGGACGATCGCCGAATCGCTTGGTATCTCAAACAATACGGCTAAGAGCCGCTACCGCTATGGACTCGATAAACTGCGTTTAATTCTGGATGAGGTAAAAAAATGAAACCGGCAGATAAAATAAAAAAATTGATTAACGAATCGGATGTTACTACCGATTCCGATGTGGATAAGAGAATCCTTGCTGGCGCTCTGGAGCGTCTGGATGAATTTAAGCAAAAGAATTCGGCTGAGCCTCGGTTGAATATATGGGAAATGATTATCAAAAGCCCAATCACGAAACTAACAGTCGCGGCACTGATAGTTCTCACGGCAATAGTAGGCATAAATCAATTTGGCAGCTCAAGTGTTGCCTGGGCCGATGTAGAAGAGAGATTTCAGTCGGTACCCTTTTTCAGTGCCGTGATTTATATGAAAGATGATGTCTTGGCCGAACCCCGTCAATTTGAATTGTGGATGGGACAGGGCGGACACGCACGGATACGAGTCGCCAGTCAGGTGATTTTTGGCTTGGTGGGTGAGATAACAAGGGCATTTGACCTCGAAAAACGTCAGGAAGTCGAACCGGACTTACAGGCCGTTCGGTTGCTCGAAATACTTGGCGCAACAGGAGAGTATTCCCTCGAAACCGTCATCCGGATTATTTCCGGCGGACGGCTGATTGATGTCACGCCACTCGTGAATGCCGATGCCGTGATACAGGAAGACCTGGTGGTATTTGACATTCAGTCCGGAGTTAGCCCGCAATGGGCTCGAATTTATGCCCTCCGCAAAAGCAAACTTCCCGTGGGAATCCGAATATGGAATCCCAAAAATGCCGAATGCGTGGATGTACTTATCACCTACTCCAGGCAGCAGCCCGATGTGTTCTTCGATGCGCAGATGTTTGCGACAAAGCTCACCGACCGAAGCAGTACCCAGGCAACTCTGGCGTACATGTTTTTGAAAGACCCGGGCGGACAGGCTATTATCCAGAAAAAACCATAGGAAAAGAAATTTAAGAAGTGATAAAGGAG
>CBDURK010000476.1:0-2166 GCA_965369645.1 uncultured bacterium
GTAATCAATCCGAAGCCGCGGGAATACCCTTTGTCTCGATCTGCCTTGGAGTTCCAAAGCTGACCTGCCATCCACTCATGCAGATCATAGCCGCCCCACGACTCCTTTGGCCGCACCGCGATTTTACAGGTGTGCTGATCGCCGCCCAATAGAATCACACCGGGTATTTGGTTCGACGCTATGTGTTTCACAAGAGCATCGTACTCAAACGTGAAAGTGTGGTTCCAGGCTTCCGGCCCCCCGCAGTTCCAACTACTGCCGGAGACGGGGAACTTAAAAACCGCCTGTGAGCTTACAAGCGAATTTTTCAGCCAGGCGAGCTGCTCCTTGCCAAGCATCGTTTTAGCAGGCCCGTCAGGGTCGTTATTGACAGAGCGGTGATACCGAACGTCCATAAGAAAGAACTCAGCTCCGCCGATTGTAAAACGTGTCCAGATGCCTGGATTTTGAACGGCCTGAGATTTCGGGTTGGGCCAAATCTCGTTAAAAGTCTTAAGAGAGCGCTCCTTGCCGGGCTGGGTGCGGTCTGAATTGTCTATACCGTAATCATGATCGTCCCAGACTGCGTAAATAGGCGTCGTAGCTCCGAAAGCGCGGAAGTATCGATCTGCCCGAAATTCAAGGTACATCCTGCGCTGCCTGGCAGGCTCGGTACTGTTCGAGTAGATATTGTCGCCCATCAGGATAAAAAGATCCGGCTTCTTTGCAGCTACAGCTTTCCATGTATCCTGAGCTCCGAGCCCTTTCAAGGAGTGACCGAAACCGACTCGAATAATACCCGGCTCCAAAGCACCAGCAAACGTAGTGATTTCCTGCCGAACGTCACTGTCCTGTTCCTTATTGCCTAAAAACACGCGGTAACTATAGGTGTTTTTGGGCGAAAGGCCCGTTACCTCCGCGCTGCCGCAAAAGTTATTGTCCTCCGTAAGGCGAATCGTTTCTGAAACAAGCGTCCTGCCCTCGGAGAAAAAGCGAACCTGCATCTTGCACGGGCCATCGGCCCGAACCCATATCCGGGTAGTGCTATCTGTCGTATGCCCGATCATAGGACCGTGAGTAAGCACACGTGCTTGCCCCGGCCAGGCTGACACCATACAGAGAAACACCACCACTGTAATTATATTTTTTTTTCTCATCATTTTGTATTTTGGTTGTTTATATTTGATTTTTCAAAGTTGCTTCTTTTCTTCATTCATCTTTTTTTGGACTTCGTATTTAATGTATCTCTGAGTGTATTGATACCAGTTTCCCGAAGCGCCTATTACCAGCAATAGTGCCGTCAATGCCTGAAACAGCATAAGACCCGTGCTTGTTCTGCTGCCGATAATCATCAAAATCAAAGTCACCAAGCTGCAAATCGCCGAGACAGTAAACAAAATCGCAAACAAACTTGTTGGTTTCTTTTCTTTCTTCATCATAAATCCTTCCTCATATTAACTTTCTTGGATCTGTTAATTTTCCTTCTATTGCACTTGCCGCCGCCGTTGCCGGGCTGACTAAATAGACCTTGCTCTCCGGATGTCCCATCCTCCCAACGAAGTTCCTGTTGGTCGTACTAACGCACTTTTCGCCGGAAGCTAAGATACCCATAAATCCGCCTAAACACGCCCCGCACGTCGGAGCGGATATTACACAGCCCGCCTCGTAAAATATATCGACCAGACCTTCGTCTATTGCCTGCTTCCAGATAACCGGCGTCGCCGGCACAATCAGCGTGCGGATGGCAACCTGTTTACCTTTGAGGATTTTCGCCGCGATGCGAAGGTCCTCGATTCGCCCGTTCGTACAACTGCCGATATACGCCTGGTCCATTTCCTTACCGGCACATTCTCCGATAGGCACACCGCCGCTCGGCAGATTCGGCAGAGCCACCATCGGTTCGATGGCCGAGCAGTCGAATTCTTCGGTTACTTCGTATTTCGCATCACTGTCTGAGTCATAAACGGTATAGTCTGTTTTATCTTTAAGGTGCTCGTCGAGATATTGCTTTGTAGTTTCATCAAAACCGATTATGCCGCTTTTCGCCCCGGCCTCGATAGCCATATTCGTTATAGTCATTCGCGCTTCCATCGACATATCACCAAGGGCCGGGCCGACAAATTCCATCGCCTTATAAAGCGCCCCGTCCGTGCCGATTCTTGCGATAACCGCAAGAACAACATCTTT
>CBDURK010000477.1:0-2153 GCA_965369645.1 uncultured bacterium
ATATGGGACAATAATTTGCTTGCATCGATGCTGCTTACTAATGGCGAAAATTCTTCATCATGCTGCAAGTGAGGCAAAAACATTGTTGGTGAGTATCGCCTCCATACCTTCAATGGATGAACGTAAGTATTTCCATCGAAGTTATACACATCCAGCAGCAACTGGGTCGTTTCGCGGATACGGGCGACAGTTTGAAAAGAATGATGGTTTCGCAATATGGCAAAGTAAGCAATTGTATCAAGTTCGAAAAGATAAGGGCAGGTTACCATAAAGAAGTTGCCAACCATTAGGTCAGTTGCCCAGGCAGCTAACAAATCGGAAAGGCAGTCAAAAACGTAATATGCCTCGGTGCCTTCCTTTGAAATTATGGCATGAACGTGTGAGGAAAAACTCTCGAAGCCGCCCTTTGCGTCAAGCTGGTAAACGGTAACATTCTGCTGATTTTCAATGAGAGGCCTGTGCTGGGCAAATCTCATATAAACAATGTTTCGTTTATCCTCCAGTGCTTTTTTTACGTATGGAGTAACAAAGCGACTGTAATCTTCTATACTATCAACCTGCCAGACTACGTTGTCGCCCTTTTTCAAATCACAAAGTGTCGCATCAAGGCCTTTAAGGCCTGTACTTGCCCATGCGGTCATAAATTAACCTCTTTTCCTGCAGTATCGTTTGTAATCAATTCCCAACTCCTTAACTTTGTATCCTAAAATTCGAGCGGTGGTTTTTAAATCGCGGGCTGTTGCGGCAAGATTACCGTTACAGCGTTTTAGCGCATCTACAATTATATCACGTTCGAACAGGTTAACCTTTTCCTGCAGCGAACCTATACCGATAGTATCGGAAGCATCGGAGGTTTGCAGTGTCGGTGGAAGGTGGTGGCCGTGTATAACGCCGTCCGCACTCAGTAGTACAGCTCTTTCAATACAATTTTCCAGCTCCCGTACATTGCCCGGCCAATGATAAGCCACCATCATATTGATAGCCGGCGTGCTGATTCTCCGCACGTCCTTGTCCATTTTCGTTGAATATTGCTCCACAAAATAGTCGGCCAACAAAAGAATGTCGTCTTTGCGGTCTCGCAGATGGGGCAGAAAAACGGGAAATACATTTACCCGATAGTAAAAATCCTGACGAAATGTCCCTGCATCCATCGCTTTTTCCAAATCACGATTTGTGGCGACTATAATCCGGGCGTTGGTTTTTAAGGTGCGGTTGCTGCCTACTCTCTCGAATTGACGTTCCTGAAGGACCCGCAGGAGTTTGACTTGTGTAACAGGAGAAAAGTCCCCTATTTCATCGAGAAATAATGTTCCGCAGTCGGCTTCTTCGATGCGTCCCTTTCGGCTCTGTATTGCTCCTGTAAAAGCGCCCTTTTCGTGGCCAAACAGCTCACTCTCAAGAAGGTTCTCATTTAAGGCGGCGCAGTTTACTCTTATGAAAGGCTTGTCTGCTCTGGGGCTTAAATAATGAATCGCATGAGCCACCAGCTCTTTGCCTGTACCCGACTCGCCGCGAATGAGAACGATTGTGTCGCTGGCGGCAACTTGATGGATTTGACGATATACATCACGCATAGAACTGGAATTTCCTATAATGTTCTCAGGCCTGAAGCGGTCTTCAAGCTCGTGACGTAATCGAAGGTTCTCATCCTCAAGTTTCTGTTTTCGCAGGGCAATTTCGCGACGAATCCTCACATCGTTTGCTACCATACTTGCTATGATACTGAGAACACGCATATCTTCGTCGAGCAAAGTTGTCTCGGCAAATACTCTGTCAACAGAGATTGCTCCGATGACCTCCTGTCCAATCGAAATTGGAACACAAATAAAACTTATTTCCTCTTTATTTACATTCCAACGCTCGAAACGATTGAGGAACAACGGCTCCTGAGATACCTTTGGGACAATTATTGCCTTGCCCAATTGCATCACCTTTCCAGTTACACCTTCACCCATCCGGTATCGTATTTTGCGGCTGTTTTCCTGTGAAAGATTGTGCGCCACTTCAATCCTGATTTCGCTGCCGTCAGGCCCCAGTAGTGTTACCGTGCCTCTGTTCAGCCCCAATTCACTGTCAAGAACGTCCAGAATCTCGGCGAGGGATTGTTTCTGGTTCTTAACTACAGACAGGATATGGCTTATTCTGTAAAGCGT
>CBDURK010000478.1:0-2139 GCA_965369645.1 uncultured bacterium
TATTATACCATCAGTTGGGCAGGAATGACAATAGGTCTGTAACTGAACGCTGTTATTTTTCAATCTCCCTGTGTCTTTTCAGCCACTTTTTTACCCAATACCCGGCTTGTTCGGCACTGTGTAATTCCCCTTCCAGTTGGGCGATGTAGAGTTCTTGCGACAACTGTCCCAGAGCAGGTCCAGGGACGGCACCCAGGCGAATGAGGTCGTGGCCGTTCAGCAAGGGTTTGGGTTGTAACTCAGCGTCACCCAATTCCTTTATTCTTTTACTCAGATTTTCCAACGCGGCGGTATTGTCCGGACCGCCTTCGGCCATTTGAATGGCCCTCTGGAACTCGTACAGGTCGGCGAAGTATGGTTCGGATAGAATCTTTTTCAAATCAGCCAGAGACATCTTGTCGTCGAGCAGTTTGCCTCTGTTGGCTAATAAGAATTTTATATGTTTTGTCAGACGTTTGCTTAGTTTGAGAATTTGGCTCATCTCAATCGCAAAATCCGTCTCGCAACCGGCAAACAGGCTGGCCAAAGCTAAAGCAAAATCTACTTTTTCCCGCAGTTGGCCTAATACCTCAATAGCGTTTTTTCTTTGTATTGAAAGGAGGCCGGGAAAGACTACCTCAGCCAATCCGCTGTTAAAGAGCAACGATGCGCCTGTGGAGCGGTTGGGATTAACGAGTATGCCTTCTAATTCGATTGATATTCGTTCGCCGCTTGTTTGTGCTATATTTGACGAATTTGTGCAAATCGCCGACCATGTTAATGGTTCGATTGCAAAATCTAACTGGGTCGAGAACCGCACGGCCCTCAGCATTCGGAGATAATCTTCGCTGAACCTCTCAGCGGGCCTGCCGATAGTCCGTACAATTTTTGCTCTGAGGTCGGCCTGGCCATTAATGTAATCTATCACCTCTTTTTTGATAGGGTCGTAAAACATTCCGTTGATTGTAAAGTCTCTTCGGCTTGCATCTTCGGCGGCAGTTGTAAACTTAACTGAGCCGGGGTGTCTGCCGTCAACGTAGCCGGTTTCGGTTCTGAATGTGGCGACTTCCACCTGCTGGTTTTCGATTAAAACAATTATAACTCCGAATTGTGCCCCGACATTCAATGTGCGTTTGAACAATTCTGTTATTTCTTTGGGCTGTGCATTGGAGGCAACATCATAATCTTTGGCGCGTTTGTCCAACAGCATGTCGCGTACACAACCTCCGGCCAACAACGCCTCAAAGCCGTTACGGCGCAGTCGCCTGAGTATTTTTATAGCTGCCTGTTTGTTTGTCATTCGTTGGTCTTCTGTAATATAGTTACTGCCATTGTTCCCCAGCGGCGCCTGTCTATTATTCGTAATTCGCTATACTGTTCCAATAAAGATACCTTCCGGCTGGTCCTGACGACAATAATTGCGTTGTCAGCGGCCCGGGTGCTCAGCGAATCCAGCAAACCACTCAAAGGTGAACCGGCCTGAACATCCATTGACGCGGCATAGGGCGGGTCAACAAAGACAAGGTTGTATAATTGCCTATCCGGATTAGGCGAGCCCCCAAGTTTGAATGCGTTGGCCCTTATAATTTCAGAGTCATTAACAAAGTCGGCTTTTTCTATGTTTCTCTTTAGAACCGAAATAATCTTCGGGTCCTGTTCAACGAAGGTCACGAAGCGGGCTTTTCTGCTGATGGCTTCGAGACCGAGGGAACCGACTCCTGAAAACAAATCAGCCACTATTGCACCGTTCGGCAGGTCATATTTGTAAAGAACACTGAAAAGCGATTCTTTTACCCTGTCGGTGATAGGGCGGGAGTCCTGTGTTTTGGGACTAAACAATTTCATCCCTCGTTTTGAGCCAGCTATAATTCGCATTTTGAGTCTTTTGCTACTGTTACTTCGTGGCCCAGTAGTCGAGCACAAGGACTTTGTCCAGGTGCGGGCCTAAAATTTTGCCGAATTGTTTGTGTGCCGGATGCGGTAAGTATGCGGCCCTGTCGGCTTCGCTTCTAAACGTCACGAAAAAGCAGTGAGTAAAGCCCTGCTGAAGGTTCTCCACACTTACGTCGGTGCCCCATTCGAAATCACATATCTCATCGACTTTGCCCGGCAGGGCACGGAAGGCGTTCTCAACTTCTTTTATCTGCCGGCTGGAAGAGG
>CBDURK010000479.1:0-2117 GCA_965369645.1 uncultured bacterium
AGAGGCAGGGGCAATGCTCAACTGTTGAGGTCGGAGCGGCCTTATACTCAGTGGCAGCGCAAAGACCTCGACCGGTACATCGGCGGGCCGCTACTTATGCGCTGGAGCGGGCGGTATGTAGTCGGCGGGCGAAAGACTATCGGCGACAGAGGGCCGAAGACATCGATGTGCTGGCTTGCAGGCGACAAACTGCACGAATTTGCGGAACTGCCCAGCGAGGGCGACAATTCCTATCCTAGCTTTGTCGAATTAGGTCCGAAGCGCGCCATTATGTCGTGGTATTCATCACATGAAAAAGACGAAGATGGCAAAGCCATTACCGCTATCTATATGGCTGATTTGGAAATAGTGGAATGAGAGATTAGAATTGACAAGAGGAAAGGTGAAGGGTTAAATATCTGGTGGGGGTAAATGAGTCAGAAAGATAAAACCGACTTAGGAGAGAACAAACGATGAAAAAACAGAGCAAGGTAACGATATCAAGACGAGAGTTAATGGGCGGAGCGGCGGCTATAGCGGCCTCAACGATTATGTCGCGATATGCTTTAGGCAGGTCAGGGGGCCGGGGAGCAGGCAAGCCCAATTCTAATTTCAACGGCGTACAAATCGGGGCCATCACTTACAGTTACCGCGGGACGCCCAGCACTGCCGAGGACCTTCTGAAATATCTTGTTCTGTGCGGGCTCAGCTCGGTTGAACTGATGGGTGATGCGGCAGAGCAATTTGCCGGGATGCCGAGAGGGGCCGGACGGGGCCGTAGGAGAGGCATGACCGATGAGCAGCGCCAAGCACAGCGAAAAGCACAAGAGGACCAGCTCAAATGGCGTTTATCGGTTTCGATGGACAAGTACAAAGCCCTTCGCAAACTGTACAAAGACGCAGGTGTTAATATCCATATCGTCAAGTTCGGCAGTATCGGCAATGAGAATATGACGGACGGAGAGATTGACTATTACTTCAACGTGGCCAAGGCACTCGGGGCCAAAGGCATTACAAGGGAAATTTCGGAAGAAGCGGCCAAGAGACTTGGGCCAATTGCCGATGAGCACAGGATTATGATCGGTTTCCATAATCATACCCAGCTTACATCGGCGACATATGAGGGGCCTATTTTGTCTTATGGAAAATATTTAGGGATTAATTTTGACATTGGGCATTTCGTAGCAGGGACGAACGAGTCACCGATACCTCTGCTCCGGAAATACCATGACCGTATCCTTAGCCTTCATTTGAAGGACCGGAAGGTCAATAACGGCCCGAATATGCCTTTCGGTGAGGGTGACACGCCTGTGGCATTAGTGCTGCAGTTAATGAAGAGAGAGGGTTGGAAGTTTCCGGCAGATATCGAGCTTGAATACAAAGTTCCCGAAGGTTCAAACGCAGTGGCTGAAGTTACCAGGTGCGTTCAATTTTGCAGGGGATCGCTGGCTTAAAGATAAACAGGGTGGAACAAGCCCCACCCTGTCGGATCGATGCTGGATATTCGCCGAGGTTCGAATCTACTTTTATTTTATATCTGCGTGATAGCTCTGCAGGGACTTTATCTGGCCGGGCTTTTTCCTGAAAGCGGCTATGCCTTTTGCTGTCGCGGCGGCGGCGGCTATTGTTGTAATGTAAGGTATTTTGTATTTGATGGCGGCCTTGCGAATATAGGAATCATCGTATTTACTTTGCTTGCCGGACGGTGTATTGACAACAAGATGAATATCTCCATTCTTGATATTATCAAGGACATTCGGCCTTCCTTCATGCATTTTAAGGACACACTTTGAGTCGATTTTGTGCTCGGAAAGAAAATCGCTGGTCCCTTTGGTTGCTATAATCGTAAAGCCGATATCCTTAAACTGCTTTGCGACATCGAGTGCCGCGGATTTGTCGTCGTCGGAGATGGTAATCAGGACGGTTCCTTCCGAGGGCAGAGGCAGTTGTGTTGCCTCCTGAGCCTTGTAGAAGGCAAGCCCGAACGAATCGGCCATGCCGAGAACTTCGCCGGTGGAACGCATTTCGGGGCCGAGGAGAGGGTCAACTTCATGGAACATATTAAAGGGAAAGACCGCTTCCTTGACGCCAAAATGAGGAATGGCCATTCTCTGCAATTTCATATCCGAAAGACGTTT
>CBDURK010000480.1:0-2116 GCA_965369645.1 uncultured bacterium
ACCTTTTTATAAGCCTCATCGATTTTCTCAGGGTCGCCACCGGCTAATCCATGTTCTCCTCCGGATATCGTAATGAACTCATGGTCGATATGAAACTTTCTGAATTGTTCTGCCATCATCACCGACTGCTCGTAAGGCACATCGGTATCTTTCGTGCCGTGTATTAACAGCGTTGGCGGATATTCCTTACTTACATTTTTGACCGGCATGAACGGATAAAACTTTTTCGCTTCATTGTACGGGTCCCAGCCGGAAACTTCTTTTGGCCAGATTCCTCGCTGCCGGCAAAACTGATAGAACGCTCCGCCGTCACCATTTCGGTCTTTTGAATTTGCGATAGCCGGACCGCTTACCTGCATCCTGACCTTCTCTTCGGCCATCTTCGATCTCTGATGGCGCCGATGAGGACTGGGTTTGCTGTACCAATCGCCAATCAAGTCGCCGTAACCCCAAAATGCGACAAGCACGGTAGGGCGGGGCTTCACACGATAACCCGTAGCCAGAGTCAGATAACCTCCAGCCGAGCCTCCCAATACTGCTATCTTACTGCTGTCAATGTCAAACAGCTCCGGTCCCTTTTCCCGGATCCATTTGAAGGCATCTTCGATGTCTTCGATAATCGCCGGCAATTTCGTTTCGGGAGCCAGGCGATAGTCAATCGAAACGATTGCATAACCTGCGTCCAGAAACATCTTTTTAACACGCCCGTTGACACCGTCACGTCCCCCCATGATTAATGCACCGCCGTGTATCCATACAATGACCGGACGAACCTTCTCGTCATCAGCTCTATAAACATTAGCTTTGATTTCAAGAGCTCCGACTCGCTTGTAGGTATAAGTCTGCATTCGCACCTCAGCGACAGCGATATTGACCGCCAGTCCCGACAATAAAATACAAACGATAATGCCTAAAAAAATTTGCCTCAGCTTATTCGTAGGTTTTATGTCTTTCATAACTATCCCTTCAGTCAGGCTACGAACCCGGCAGGTTTAACATCCATTGGGGCCATTCCGGCAGCGGGTCCGCCATAAGGTATTCTTTGTGCCACTTCAAATCCCACAGGCTTTTTAATCTTACCCTGCTAACGGATGCGTCCATAAGGCAGACGTTGATGGTATAAGCATGTCGGTCCATGCAATAGCGTCCAAATCCTGTATTATGTCGTGAGGCTTCGTCGGGTGGGGCCGGGTCACTTCGGAACACCGGACCACCTCCCCAGCGCCAGCACTCTAAAAACATTGGAATCCGGGCGGCCTGCCTTTGATCAATCTTTCGCCAGGCCCTCCTGTCCGCATCCGGCAATCCCCATATAGTTGTAACGCCCGAACGCAAATCATAGCACCAGTTGTTGATTCCATAGCTGTTCTTGTTGATTTTTCCGTCGATTTCACAGCTCCACGCCATTTGAGCAGGAACCGTTTCCCCTTCCTCTTCTGTCTTCCGGGTGTTCGGACATAACCGGCTCTTCTCGCCGCCTTTTTCGTAGTAGGGCATCAATGGGATGATCCATGTCCCGCCGCCCGGTGTGGCTGATGTATTCCATACCATGAACTTGCTCTCGTTGTCATGGGCATAGAGATAAAATATCTTACCCCATTGGCTGAGGTTTGACTTGCATACAACTCCACGGGCCTGGTCTCTCGCTCTACTCAGGGCGGGCATAAGTATCGCCATCAGCAAAGCGATAATGGCGATTACCACCAGAAGCTCAATTAATGTAAACGCTTTTCCTCTGTGCATGATACCACGCCTTAAAAAATTACGTCATCTGAGATTTCTTATATACACTTCGATAGAAAAACTCCCATAAGCTGCAAGTCCCATAATAACATAACATTTCTTGAGTTTCAATAGCTCTCGTAACAGCCTGCCGAATCTAAGAACTTGTTTTGCCTAAGTGGAGATACGTGGTATTGTGTTGCGGCTATTTTCTCCTTGATTTGAAGGCATTCCGGAGTATATAATTGTATTAACGATAAGGAGTTCCAATTCGTATTCCTGCGATAATATAGCGCGTGAGTACGCATCAGAAACTAAGGCTTGAAAGAGAGGGTTGAAAATGACTAAGAGGAATTTGACGTTTATTGCTATAGCGTTTATTACTGTCTTAATT
>CBDURK010000481.1:0-2112 GCA_965369645.1 uncultured bacterium
TCAGGACGAAAGCGGACGGTACGCAGACTTTCACGCTCAGAGGCACACGTTTATAAGCAATGTTGGCAGAAGTGGTGCAACGGTGAAAGAAACACAAACACTTGCACGACATAGCACCGCGGCTTTGACGCTTGATGTGTATAGCCATATCGGATTGTATGATGAAAGACGGGCAATAGAAAAACTACCGCAACTCCACAATCCCGATAACAAAAAATCAGAAATAAATCGTGCAATTGCACAACGAACCGGCACAGATGACAAGCCGCTCGAATCAACTCAGAACCGCTCAAAAAAATTGACACCAAAATTGACACCTTTTTTGACACCTACGGCTTTCTCTGGATGTAACCGCTCGGCAACAGTTGGCAATGAGCAGGGCAATCACAAAGAAAATAGCGAAAATGATAACTGCTTAAATAACGGAGAGTTAGGCATAAAAAAAGACAGCTTGGCATTAGCTGTCACGGGTGAAAAAGAAATGGGCAGGAGTGGATTTGAACCACCGACACACGGATTTTCAGTCCGTTGCTCTACCAACTGAGCTACCTGCCCGAGGACTTAAATTTAGCAAATAAAAATGATATTGCAAGCAAATTAAGACGGACTTTTATCGAATTTTATATAACAGAGGATATTTCAGGATTGTCAGTATTATAATTTAAAAAAAACGCCGGGTATGCCGCGTTCTCTCCCACAGGGGATGTCAGCAGCATACCCGGCGAACAAGAAATTACTTATTCGCGAAGTATTATTCGCTTAATTAACGAACCCGAACAGTCATATGGCTTCTAAGTTCTTCCAGACGCTCGGTAGGACTGCTAAGGCCACCAATAATGGTGTAAACCCTTAAGGAGTCTCGGGCGTCTTCGTAGATACCTCGGTGGATTGTAGCCTTGCCGGTTATCTCAGACAGAACATCGAACGAGTAGTCGATATTGTCCTGTAAGCCTTTGACGTTCTTCATCAGTCTCTTTCCGCCTACGGCTACGCAACCGGAGACTTTGGAGCTCGTCAAATCGAATCCACCGGCGAGCAGTGTCTTCTCGAGGTTCTTTTTCACTGCCTGTGACAGTGTGAACTTATCGTTGAATTTAGTCACTTTGGTCAGACCCATTATCGCGCATCCGCCTGATTCCATGATGCTGTGATAATCTACCGGGTCAAACGAAGTGTACTGGCTGCTCAAAGCGCTGAGCTTGTTGAAGATATCAAACAGACTTGCGACTGTGTTGTTGATGCTGGGCCAGAAAGACCTTACTGTCATTCCCGGATACATCTTGTTAATCTTGTCGTTGTCCACGATGATAAGGGGTGATATCTTGCCGGCTGTGGCCATTTGGCTTAATTCCCAGGCCGCTTTGTAAGCATTCTCTGCGACCAGCGGAGAGCTTGCTTCACCAATAGTGGGCAAAGTCATCATTACACCAACATTTTTGTTGGGGTTGTTCAGGCCGATATAACGTGCATATCGTTTGGCAATCTCGACCAATCCGATGACGCTTCCGCTGCCTGTACCACCACCAGCTCCGAAGCAAATCATAATATGGTCAACTTGAGTGCCGAAAGTCTGTCTGGTGAGGTGCAGAATGTCCTGCTGATGCGCCTGTACGGCATCTTTGCCTCTTTCCATATCTTTGCCGGCACCACCCTTTTCACCTATGTTCATGAGGAACTTTTGGTTCTTCGGAATATCGAGCAAATCTAAATCGTGATGGGTCGTATTGACGGCCAGGACCTTTTTGTAACCAAGGTCGTAGAATGACTTCACCAGTCTTCCACCGCACTGACCTGCACCGATCCATGCATAGCGGGTAGAACCCTTGATATTATCTGTAACGCCTGCTTCTTGCTCGGTGTTTGGTTCATACTGTTCCAACTCCAGAGTGGGAAGTAACCAGGCGTTGAAATCAAAATCGCCCTTTGAAGTTACAGGATTGCGTCTTTTCTGCGAGGTTTTCCTTGCGGTCTTTTTGGTCGCTTTGGGTCTCGAAGTGGTTCTCTTCTTTGTTGCCTTGGGCCGTGAAGTTGTCCTCTTCTTTGTTGCTTTGGGTCTTGAAGTGGTTCTCTTCTTTGTTGCCTTGGGCCGTGAAGTTGTCCTCTTCTTTGTTG
>CBDURK010000482.1:0-2106 GCA_965369645.1 uncultured bacterium
CCCTGAGCAGACTTGTATTGTCCCTGGCCACCAGCCCGCAAATGACGGCATCGGAGCAATGGCTCGAAAGAACGCTCGATGATTCAGCTAACAGGCGGATAGTAATACCGGAAGCATTTTTGGCTGTCGATGGGATTCTGCAAATCCTTATTAACGTTACAGGCGGGCTTGTTATCTATCCAAAGGTGATAGAGGTCCGCCTCGCCGCAGAGTTGCCTTTTATGGCCAGCGAGAATATCCTTATGGCGGCGGTCAAGGCAGGCGGAAACAGACAGGAGCTGCACGAGAAAATAAGACTGCACTCACAAGCTGCCGCCGCACAGGTCAAAAAATTCGGCAGGCCAAACGATTTAATTAACCGGCTAAAGGCTGATATTTCTTTTAATAAAATCAATTTCGAAAAAGTATTGGACCCAAGTAAATACATCGGCAGGGCGCCACAGCAGGTCGATGAATTCATCAGAGATGTCGTAACACCAATCCGCAAAAAATACCGAAAAGAACTCAATAGAAAAGTAACACTCAAAGTATAACACAGATGCTCGATACCGGATGCTCGATGCTCGTCGAGAATCAAGTGTCGAGAATCGAGGAGCAAGATATGACAAGAGAAGAACTAATAAGGCGAATAAAAGAAACAGCTTATCTGGAAGGTGACTTTATCCTTCGCAGCGGTAAGCGAAGTAAATACTATCTCGACAAATATCTTTTCGAGACCTGTCCGGATATCCTCAAGGCCCTGGCTTCCGAATTTGCCAAACATATTACCGATGATGTGACCCTGATAGCGGGCGCCGAATTGGGCGGTGTCGCTTTAGCAGCGGCCACCGCGATGGAATCAGGCAAAAACTGGGTCATTATCCGCAATAGCAAAAAGGGCTACGGAACCGGCAAAATGGTCGAGGGCGTCCTGAAGGCCGGTGATGTCGTTCTGTTGGTTGAAGATATCGCCACTACCGGCGGACAGGTCGTCGAAGCCGCCAAAATCATTACCGATGCGGGCGCAACCGTCAAAAAAATCGTCTGTGTAATCGACCGCAAACAAGGGGCCGAAGAAAACATCACCAAAGTCGGCTACAAATTCGAGTCCATCCTCACGAAAAACGACCTTGGCATAAAAGACACGGGTTAACAAAAACTATACAAGGAATATACCGCTGAAAAATCAATCTGTGACAACCATGGTCGGTCTCGGCGTACTGACAGCATTTCTGATTTATCCCCAACTGAAATTGCAAGCTGCTACAGCGGCCCCGAAGGATACAATGTTATTCGCTGATTCTTCAAGAGGACGACCTTTTTCCAAGGACCCGGATGTCGTTAATTTCAAGGGCAAATACCTTATGTATTATTCAATTCCCCCATTCGGAGACGGCCGTCCCCGGGATGGTTGGGCTATAGGAATTGCCAAAAGTAACGATCTTCAGTCCTGGGACAGAATCGGTGATATCCTCCCGGCAGGAGAATATGAAAAGAAGGGTTTAGCCGCACCGGCAGCAATCGTCCTGGAAAACAAGGTACATCTTTTCTATCAAACTTACGGTAATGGCCCAAAGGACGCAATTTGTCACGCCTTCAGCGACGACGGAATTCACTTCACCCGGAATCCCACAAATCCGGTCTTCTCGCCGACAGGCCAATGGAACATAGGAAGAGCCATCGATGCAGACGTAATCAAACATAATGGTCGATTGCTGCTCTACTGCGCCACTCGTGATCCATCAATGAAAATTCAGATGCTCGCGGTCGCCAGCGCTCCTATGGATTCGGATTTTGGACGCACTTCCTGGACGCAGCTATGCGACGGCCCTATCCTCAAGCCGGAACTTCCATGGGAGAAAAAGTGCATCGAGGCCCCTGCCGTATGTAAACATAACGGGCTATTCTTTATGTTTTACGCAGGCGCCTATAACAATCAACCTCAGCAGATAGGATGCGCTGTGAGCAAAGACGGCATTTCATTCAAACGCCTGACCGAGACACCCCTGCTCACTAATGGAAAACCCGGGCAGTGGAATTCGAGCGAATCCGGACACCCCGGCATTTTCGTTGATAATGACGGCCAAACGTATTTATTCTTTCAAGGCAACAACGACCGAGGAAAAA
>CBDURK010000483.1:0-2093 GCA_965369645.1 uncultured bacterium
CCGGGGCTGCAAATATGACATCAGGTTTATTGGAGAAATTCAAAATAAACGGCTTATTCTTTCTGATTTTGATGCCATAGACAGGAGGATTCCCAGCCCTGTCACGCGGCTTTCCATCGGAGTGATAATTGTCCGAGATATCAATACGCAGCGGCCCGAATGTTATGTTCAGCGTAGCCGGCAAATAGTCACCGATGGGAAGACGGCAGCTTCGAGTGTCTTTAGGCCAGCCATGGTCCAAACCTTTGCCGACTGCCAGGGCTTTATCCTCTGATATTAAAGAACCGTTCATCTTCTTATTGAAGATAAGCCGCCATCCTGAGCCTATCCTGAATGTCCCAAAATCGCCATCATATGGCCGGACGAACAATTTATCACCTGCTGGTGTAGCAGAAAAACAATAATAAGTTCTCTTAATTTTGTGAATCCCCCTGAGTTGGTCTGCACCCCACCAGCCTGGGCGCCTACTTTTACTATCTTTCGGAATAAGATACAAAGCCGTTGATGGATGGTCGAACCACCCGTTGATAAGAAAATTATGTCCAAGGTAAGCTGTGTAATTTTTTCCAGCCAGATTGATTTCCCCTTTGTGCGCCTGGGTAGTAATGAAGGCCAAAGCTGAGTATCCTTTTTCAGAAATCGTCAGGCGCGGCATAATTTCCAACGGACGCCGGCCGTCGGAACTGAAATCAAAATTCACATTAAGATAATCGAAGCAAACTTGCTGCTCAATCCGTTCGTAGTTGAGTGCAACTCCATCAGGAAGATTCTGTAGAGGTTTACATAGTGTATCGTTTGTTAGATCGAGGTCACGGTTCAAGTCAAAAAAGAGCCGGTCATATCCCTTGCCGGTCCCTGCTGATTCGTCAATCGCGAAATGGTATTGAATTCCGGAATTTATATTGTTATCTTTGTTTGCAAGCCAGACCGAACCATATAGCGGCTTGTCGGATTTGAAGGCAGGATAGGTTTCAACATCGGCCTGGGGCTGTTCCTCACAGCCGCTAACATGTCCTCTGACAAATCTCCCGATTATCTGTTCATCAATATCAAAGACGGAGATTTCTTCCAGATTGAATGCAAGCTGCTCAGCTTTGTTCTTTTTACCGAATACAGTGACGACCAAAATGCATAAGATTATAAGGATGGCGGTGGTTAAGAATCTCAAGGAAAGCGTTTTTTTTCTCATATCAAGCTCCTTCCTCTAAAAAAGCCCGAATCAGGTTAATTCAACCGCATTAAGATACCGCTAACATCTATTATCATATAAGACGGCCCAAAAAGTCAAATGTTGCACACAAAATTTTCAAAATATTTTAGTGATTTGAGTTGCTGGCGAACTTGAGTGAAATCATCCTTTTTGGCGTTCCGGGATGGGCAGGCCGAGTTCGGTGAGGACCTTTTGCATATCTTCCCAGACCTTTCTGCGATTATCCGGGGAGTAATTTCGCAGCAGATAGGCGGGATGATATGTCGCCATAAGCTTAACAGGGGGTTTGTCGATTCCGGTATAGTACTCAAGGAATTGGCCTCGTAACCGGCCTATCGATTGGGTGGTGTTCAAAAGTGTTTTGGCTGCGTGGGCGCCCAGAGCTACGATGATTTCAGGCTTTATTATCTCAATCTGTCTTTGAAGATAGGGCAGGCAGCTTATTATCTCATCGGCGCGAGGGTCTCGATTGCCCGGCGGACGACACTTAAGGATATTGGCTATAAAGACATCACTTCGTTTAAGGCCGCAGGCCGCGATTATCTTATCCAGTAGCTGTCCCGCTCTTCCAACGAATGGCCGGCCTTGTGCATCCTCATCGGCTCCGGGACCTTCGCCGACAAACATAATTCGGGCGTCTGGATTGCCCTCGCCGGGGACTGAGTTTGTTCGTGTCGAGCCCAGGTCGCATTCGCGGCATTTATTAACTTCGGCGGCTATTTTTTCAAGCTCGGCGGCTTTTTCGGCGGCGGTCATATCATCTTCTTTCTGTTGTTGTGGTTCGGGTGTTCCGGTTGTACCCTTAAGAGAAAAGCCGGAGAAAAACTGCTCCATCTCAAGGTGCTGACGAACAACTTTATCAATGTTTACGTCTTGTCCCATC
>CBDURK010000484.1:0-2088 GCA_965369645.1 uncultured bacterium
TTTATAAGAGCAAACCTATGTTCATCTTATGCATTCAGAGTATTAAAATCAAAAGGAATGTCCCCCGTTTTGTCTTGTAAAAGACTAAGGAAATGCTACAATGCCTGCGAATAATACATTTTTGGAGGAAATAATACAAATCCAGTGTAATTTTCATCAAGATATGCTTAAACTTCTTCTAAGGTACGCAAAGCATACGACGTAACAAATATGAACAATTTTTGAAAGGGTAAATAATGAACAAACAACGAACAGCAAAAGTTAGCATGGGAAAGACCGCGCTTTTAGCCTTGGCCGTCCTCATCATCTTAAGCGGCTCAGCAATGGCCCAGCAAAGTTTACGGGACCTTACGCAAGAATACGGGGGCGGCTGGCTGGTCGGCAGATGGACCGCCACAACCGACGACGGCACGGAAATACTCTTAGTATATCGCTGGGTGCTTGATGGACACGCCATAGTAGTTGATATGAAGATGGGCGAGTATGCTTCACACGGCATGATTTATTATGCACCCAACGATGAAAAGGCCACTGCGATCAGCGTTGACAACAGGGGCGGCAGAGCCAAAGGAACATGGCAGGCACAGGGCGACAAGCTCGTTTCAAAAAGTGAGCGTATTGACGCCGAGGGCAACGCACGGAAAAGCGGTGCCGTTTACTCGAAAGTGGACAACAAAACAATAAAAATAGCTCTATACGGCCTTAACGACTACGATGAGCTTAGTGATGAGCCGTGGTTCTCTATGGACTTCAAACGCCAGGCCCCAAAAACAACAAAGAAATAGACAAGCCTGTCGGTAAATAAAACAAAGATTCTCCTTGACGGGAAAGTGGGTGATTTGGTATAAATAGATTGACGAGGCTTGTGTGCGTTGATGGCCTGTCCTGTGAGATCCTTTTATAATAGAGGAGGATATGTATATGCCAGGTACAAAGTTGCAGGCAAAATTTTGTACTTTGCACTTATGTCTTGAGCATTTCTCTTTACATTCTATGTAATTTTTTTAAGGAGGACTATTATGTCGAAGAAATTGATGTCTTTGGTTGTTTTCGCTTTGGTGATGGGATTGGTAAACACCGCCTCAGCAGAGTTAGTAGGGCACTGGAGGTTTGATGAAGGCTCTGGCGATGCTGTCAACGATTCAAGTGGAAATGGAAACAACGGTACCCTTATCGACAGCGTACAGTGGGACACCGGGCAGATAGGTGGTGCCCTGAAATTCGATGGAACACCTGGCTACGCTCTAATCCCTCACGGAGATAGTCTGAAACTTATTAACCAGGGTGATTATACTATCACTATGTGGTTCAGGCAGGATGTAGTCGAAGGAATCGCCAATCTCCTTCAGCAGACAGATGTAAATGGGACGGGCAGGACCTTGCTTTTAGCTGACGCCGCCGACGGGATCCGGGCCTATCTCGGTGGTACAAGCACCTTGTCCGGAGTCATTGAAGAAGCGGGCCTATGGTATCACGTCGCTATGATCGTAACCGAAGGAGGAGCCGCTGATACCATTCAGTTTTATATCAATGGCGAACCAGCCGGCACACCGGCGCAAGTTGACTCAGAAGACTGTGAGGGCGATTACCTTATCGGTACAAACAAGGGATTAGACGGTAGATGGATAAATGGTTTGGTTGACGATTTCCGGCTTTACAATCATGCTTTGTCGGAAGCCGAGGTTCTCGCTGCGATGGGAGGCGCTGATAGTTATCCCTATGCCTTAGGTCCGGAACCGGCTGACGGCATTATGATTGAGGATACCTGGGCAAATCTTAGCTGGTCACCGGGAGATTCTGCTCTCTCGCACGATGTGTATATCGGCGATAATTTTGATGACGTGAATAATGCTGCCGAAAGTACGTTCCAGGGCAACCAGACAGGAACGTTTATTGTTGTAGGCTTTCCCGGATTTGCCTTTCCGGATGGCCTTGTCCCGGGCACAACTTACTACTGGCGAATCGACGAGGTTAATGACGCCGAGCCAAACAGTCCATGGAAAGGCAACATCTGGAGCTTCAGTGTTCCTCCCAAGACTGCATATTTTCCCGATCCGTCTGATGGCGCCGAATCTGTAGCTGTGGATG
>CBDURK010000485.1:0-2088 GCA_965369645.1 uncultured bacterium
CATCTTTATTAAAGTCGTGACATGAAACACAGTGCTTATCCAAAACCGGCTGTACTTCCTTAATATAACTGAATATGCGAGGTTTTCCATGCCAGCCATTGAGTTTGCTCGGCGGACTCTGTAGAGCCATTGGTATCTTTCTGCTCAATAGTGCCGGTGCGCCCCGGCGATTATCATGACAGCCGACGCAGCCGGTTGTTTCTCCGGACTGGACGATTGTCCCGCTGCGCATAGACTGGACCATCATCTTGTTTTCATCGAGGAGTTGGAAATACACGAACCTGTCGGACGGTACTTCAAAGTATGCAGAACCGTCTTCGGACACCGGAACAGTTCCGAGTATGCGTTTATTTTCAAAACTGTGCCAGTTCATAGCCGGACAATGCACCCCCTGACCACCCCATTGCGAATGGGTCCAGAAACGCTTTTCCGGCGACTCAATCACACGCAGATATTTGACTGTGCCGGGTTCCACTCCTGCCATGTGTGTGCCTTCGTAAACATTGACGATATAGAAGTAACCCTGTTTGTTATCGAAATCACGTCGGGAAGGAATTCGCAGCGGTCGAGTTCGCGGCTTCAACGGCATAGGGTCAAAACAGCCGGGCTCTTCGACGTGCAGAAGAATCTCGTTGCCAAAAATATCAACCAAATATAGTCCCATCTGTTCGCTCCTGCCGGTCATCCGCGAGCAGAGGAAATACTTCTCATTTAAAGGGTAAGGGTCCTCGTACTTTGGCTTTACGCTCAGGAACGCATCGAAATCTCCTTTACCCACGCGTTCGACAGCATCAGCGGGCCAGGTTCTTATTACGGGCTTATGTCCGTCAATCCCAAGTCGGCGGTCGATGATGGCCAGGGCGCCCCAGGGCCGGTCGTGACATGAGCCGAAAATGCAAAGTACCTGCTGGGTTCCGGGAATAACACGAGCATCTATTATACCACCGGGAGAATTGGTATTGTTGCCCCAGTAAACCGCTTGATTGGTGCCGTCCGGATTTATGGTCCAAAGACCCTGGGCATCTCCGAAATTACGATCCACATATTCCCAGCGGTCATACAGTATTCGCCCGTCCGGCATTAGTGCGCTGTGGCCTTCGTGCAAGGTACTTTTGCCTATCTGGTGAATATTGGCTCCGTCAGCATCCATTCGAAAAAGATTGCCCATGATATGACGGTTGCACATGCAGTATTTCGGCTCGCGAGTCGAAGAAAAAACAATATCATCATCGGGCGTATAAAGCGGGTCGAAGTCCGCCACGCCGGGTGCCGATGTAAATTGCCTGAGACCGGTGCCATCGGTATTTATCTCATAGATATGATAATCGTCCCTGATGTTCCTGCGCATCGAGAAGATAATCTTCTTACCATCGAAATGAACCTCCGGATCGCGGACAAGACCTTCGGAAGATATGATGAGCGTCCGGACTCGGCCTCCTTTTGCCAGGTCGATGGTTTTCATTGCTCCGCCGCCATCAAAACTGTTTGTGTTTATCTCTCCGGTTTTGAATATTGTTGCTGTATTGTGGTGGTCTTTCTTATACTGGCGTCGCACTACGAAAAGTAAGGGTTGACCGCTGACGAGCGGATTGGCAATCAGGGCTTTGCGCTGCAACTCAGCGAATTCGGCTTCAATATTGTTAATTTCGGCCCGGCCAGCTTTGTTCATGCGGCGCTCGATATCAGCCAGCTTTGTTAAATACCCTCTGCCTCCCGGATAGCGGTCTCCGAACGAGGTCATCAGGTCTTTTATCGCTATACGCAATGAGAGCTGTTTTTCCTTTATGGGAGCAAACTTTCCGACAGCACCCGCCCTGCCGGTTATCCCTACTGCCAGTAGAAGTACTATTAAAGTGAAAATATGAAACTGTCGCATACTGTTTGATGTTTTTCTTTTAGTATTATTTCGCAACACAATGAAAGCTGTCTTTTATAAAGATAACATATTTATATAAGCACACATCGCCCGGACGGTCAAACGAAAAATCACAGAATGCCCTGCATCAGGCAACACGAGCGACATCGTAGCTTCAAGAAAACGAGCATTCACAACAGAAACTAATTATGCATCACTGCCAACTCCCACGG
>CBDURK010000486.1:0-2076 GCA_965369645.1 uncultured bacterium
GTAGCAAGCAGATAAAGGGAATATCCCAATTGTAACAATGCTATGACCGGGAATATGAGCCAACATCCCAACATAGTAGGCAGATAGAGGCTGAACAAGATATTGATTATCTTTCCTGGGTAGAAATTTCTAACAGAAGCAACATATACACATAACGTTATTAAATTTACAATAAGAGGCACGTATGCTCTTAAATATTTGATCTTCGTTTCACCTGACTTTGTATGTATGGTTTCCATATAATATCCCGAAATTCTTTTTGTTCAGAGTAATCCCAGCCGCTGTTGTACTCTCATAAAATACGAACAAACTTTAATCCGTCAAGGGAAACTTAGATTATTCAGTCTTATATGAAATTTTATGATAGAAAATCGTCACCGCTTTCTTTTTTGTATTTTGCAAACAACTTGCGATGTTCGGCCAGAACCTTTTCATAATCAGGATTGCCCGCCAGATTTTCCATCTCGCCCGGATCGTTTTTCATATCGATAAGCATCTCAGGTCGTTTGCCCTGATCGAAGATATAATACTTAAAATCCTTTGTCCGTATCATTCTTCCCTCAATATTGATCGGCCCGCCGTCCTCTCTAAGGTCCTGAACAAAACGGGTGGAGCACGCAACATATTTTCTCCTCTTTTGTGGCCTGTTACCCTCGGCGATTCCTCGCAAACTGAGACCTTTACATTTCGCAGGCACCTTTGCCCCGGCGTAATCACAAATCGTCGCCATTATATCGATACCATTATTTACCAGAAAACCGCTCGTTCCGACTTTCGTGATACCCCGCTGGCTGATGATAAATGGAATCCTCGAACATTCGTCATAGAACATATTCTTCTGCGCCCACCGATGAGAGCCGATCCCGTCACCGTGATCGGAAGTAAAGATAATTACAGTGTTCTTTTCCAGAGCCTCCTTGCGAAGTGTTGACAATACCCTGCCGATTTCCTTGTCCGCAAGTTCCACCATTCGATAATACGCCCAGCGATACTTCCGCCAGTCATCTGCGCCCCATAGTTCAAGGGGAGCGAACATTCTTTTGTCTGTATTTTTATATTTTGCTCTAAGCCTCGCCTGCCAGATAGTTTCCAGAGCGTCTGACTGATTTTTCGCTTTTTCAAGGTTCAACGGGGCAGGAGGACAATTTTTTACAGCCGGAACTTCTCCTATGTCACCATCAGGCAAAGGCTGGCTCCTGCCGTACTGACAGATATTGTGCGGATTCATCAATGAGAAAACAACAAAGAACGGCTTACTTTTATTCTTCTTAATAAACTCAATAGCCGGCGCTGCTATCTGTAAATCCTTGGCATCAAACCTCTCATCATAACCACTGTTCTCCGCAGTAGCTTTTTTGAAAGGATAAGGCAGATGCCACTTGCCGAAATAACCTGTTGAATAACCTGCTTTGCGAAGCACCATCCCGATATTAGGAAATTCTTCTGCGTCGATTGCTTTTGTCGAATTGATCTGCTTGCCGTGCTCATGCGGATAACGGCCGGTAAATATACTTGTTCGGTTCGGAACACACAGCGGATTCGCGCAATATGCCTTCGTGAAAAGCATTCCCCTGGCCGCAAGGCTGTCGATATTCGGCGTCCTGATATATTCAGTACCCATCGTGCAGCTCAAAGCATCCGCAAATTGCTGGTCCGTCATGATAAACAAAATGTTAGGCCGTCTCGTCCCGGCTGCCAGTAAATCCCCGGATAATGTCGCTGCTGCCGCCAAACCGACAGTTCTAAGAAAATCTCTTCTTCTCATATTGCTTGTCTCCAGTCTTTTTATCTTGCCGCCCGTTCAATCCGCAAGCCAGTTTTCAGCAAATATATTAAGGTCCTCGCAATCCACCCCGCCGTCACCATTGAGGTCCGCGGAATCAGATGCACCGTGTCCCAGCCACTGGCCCGCAAGAAAAGCAAAGTCAACAAAATCTACCATACCGTTACCGTCAAAATCACAGAATTTGCCAAAATCTATTGGAAATACAATTTCGTCAATCCAGGCTGTATCGGAACCTCTGGATATGGAACCGTCCTTCGAATATGTCCACTCGAAAGTCCTTGTACCCGCTG
>CBDURK010000487.1:0-2068 GCA_965369645.1 uncultured bacterium
TTGTTTTCATCTTTTAAACCAACTACTGTCCCGCTATAAGTTTAATAATATATTTCTTAACGAAACTTATATTCTGAAGATATATTCCTCTCCAAGTATATTTTTCCACAAAACCATTGCAGCGGTCAAGATATTTTTTCACTTTTTCAGTGATTTGAATCTCAGATTCCAACGCAGCCGGCAAAGCTATTCATCGGGTTTTTGCTCGGTTATGTGCGAATGCCTTTGCGTGCGCAGGTTCAACTCGTCAAGCTGTTTTTGGTCCACTTCGCTGGGAGCATCGGTTAAAAGGCACTGGCCCCGCTGGGTCTTGGGAAAGGCGATTACGTCTCTGATATTTTCCGTGCCGGTCAGGAGCATAACGAGCCTGTCGAGTCCGAAGGCTATGCCGCCATGCGGAGGAGCGCCGTAATCCAGGGCTTTCAAAAAGAACCCGAACTGCTTCTGCGACTGCTCTCTCGATATATTGAGCAGGTCGAAGACCTTCTGCTGAATCTTCGGGTTGTGGATACGAACACTTCCGCCTCCTATTTCAGAACCGTTGACAACGATGTCATAAGCCTGCGAACAGATGTTGGCCGGGTCGGTCTCCAGCTTTTCCAGGTCCTCTTCTATGGGAGAAGTGAACGGATGGTGGAGCGAGTCATAGCGTTTCTGCTCTTCGTTCCACTCGAACAGCGGAAAGTCCACTACCCATACAAACTCGAAGCTCGCCGGGTCGTAAAGTTCCAGGTCGCGGGCAAGTTTGCATCGCAGGGGGCCGAGGGCCTTGTTGGCGGCGGCTTCGGTATCGGCGACGAATAAAAGTAAATCGCCTTCTTTTGCGCCGAACAGCTCCATTACCTGCTGCTGAGCCTCGGGGCTGAAGAACTTCCCACAACCGCCAATCAGTACGAGCTTACCGTCTTCTGTTTTTACTTTCGACCATGCCAGCCCTTTTGCGCCGTAATCGGCGGCGAAGGTAGTGAGGGTTTTTTCGATATCGCTTCTGGAATATTTTTCTCCGCCGGGTGCGCAAAGGCCCTTTACGATGCCGCCTTTTTCAACCACTGAGGTAAATACTTTGAAGGAGCTTTGTTTTGCGAGGTCAGAGATATCTTTGAGCTTCATATCGAAACGCAGGTCGGGCCTGTCTGAGCCGTAATCGTCCATCGCTTCTTTATAAGTCATTCGGCGAATCGGCAGAGATACATCAACATCAAGTATCTGCTTCCATATATGAGCAACGAAGTTCGAGTTGATATCGATTACATCATCGCTATCGACGAAGCTCATCTCGACATCGATCTGTGTGAATTCGGCCTGCCTGTCGGCGCGGGGGTCTTCATCGCGGAAGCAGCGGACTATCTGGAAATATTTGTCAATGCTGCTGACCATGAGAATCTGCTTGAAGAGCTGGGGCGACTGGGGCAGTGCGTAGAAACAATTCGGATTGAGCCTGCTGGGCACGAGGAAATCTCTTGCTCCTTCGGGAGTGCTCTTTGCGAGCATGGGCGTTTCAATTTCCCAGAAACCCATCTTGTCGTAATATTTTCGCACGGCCATTGTAACGCGATGGCGGGTTTGGAGTTTCTGTCTCATTTCCGGGCGGCGAAGGTCGATGTATCGGCTGACCAGGCGAGTCTCCTCGTTTGTCTTTTCGGCGCTGTCTATTTCGAACGGCGGCGTCTTCGAGATATTGAGGATGTCAAGCTGCTGGACGGCAACTTCAATCTGGCCTGTCGAGAGTTTTGGATTTGCCATACCCTCGCTTCTGGGCTGGACGAGACCTTCAATCGCTATGACCCATTCACAGCGGGCCGTTCTTGCCAGCTCGTGGGCTTTGGGCTGAGTGTCGGGGTTGAAAACCAATTGGGTCAGGCCTTCCCTGTCCCTCAGGTCGATGAAAACCAGATTCCCGTGGTCGCGGTAGGAATGTACCCAGCCAGCTAAAATAATCTTCTTTCCGGCGTCTTCAATGCGAAGCTGGCCGCAATTGTGTGTTCTTTTGAGCATTGCTATTTCTTTCTTTAATTAATACTACAGCGCAACATAGTCACATCTCACACGGCACACAAGATTTCAAGTG
>CBDURK010000488.1:0-2068 GCA_965369645.1 uncultured bacterium
CAGTGGGGAATTTGCCCCTCGTCATAACAAATCCGCCTTCGTTTGTACCGCAACTAAGCTCGATAGCATCACAACACTTAGTATCTTCGATCATCTTTGCAAATTGTATACATTCTTTGGGTTTCATACCTAAGGGTGCGCGTTCATAAGTGTTCAGCTTTATCAGTACCGGATAGTCCTTTCCAACTCTTTTTCTAACTGCTCTTAGAGTTTCGCCGACTATTCTAAATCGATTTTCCCTACTTTCACCCCATCGATCTTTTCTTTTGTTGGCATGACATGATAAAAATGTAGATAGAAGATAGCCGTGAGCGGCGTGGATTTGTACTCCGTCATATCCTGACTCTCTGGCGCGTCTTGCCGCCTGAGCAAAGCATTCAATCACATTTTGGATCTCGGCTTCTGTAATTTCCCTGGGCTTCTCACGATAAAAACCGCACTGTATCGCCGAAGGCGCAACCAGATGCTCTCCGGTCTCACTGGACCATGTTTGGCGGCCACAGTGGCATATCTGTAACACAATTTTACCGCCAATCTCATGGATGCGATCAACAAGTGTCTTGTGATAGGGTATCAGTTCATCCGAGTCGATCATATTCATGTGATAGAGAGCGCTTTTTCCCGCCCGTGATATTCCGGCATATCCGGTGATTACCAAACCGATGCCGCCTTCAATAAAATCCCTATAGAAGCTAAACAGTTCATCCGTCGGTCGCCCCCGGCTGTCCGCCAGGCCCTCATGAGAAGCGGTACGAATCATACGATTCGAAAGTTCCATAGTACCGATGTTGGCTTTGCTGAATAGAATCGACATTGCGATATCCCTTGTGACATTACTGAGAGTCTTTAAGGAAAATAACTTCCACCTTGGTAATTTATACCGCCTCGCTGTATTGTTTGTCTTTCTTCCTTATCCATAAATAACAAGCGAATAAAGCTCCCCAGAAATAGATTGTCACGAGCAGCCATCCGGTAAAAAATGGATGCGACCAGAATGAGTAGAATTCTTTAGCTTGGAATTTATCATAGGTACTTGCAATATTAAACGTAATGTCTCTCGTCACATATACAATGACTCCAACCAAAACAGCCATAAGAATATAGCCAATTCGCACGAATACGTCTTTTCCCTTTCTAAGCCAGTACTTTCCTATTAAGAAGCCGATATATGTTGGTCCCACGGTGAACAGGAAGATCGCAAAAGAGACCGCCGCTTTGATCGGGCTGTCATGTATGTTGTCCTGCCACTGCCACAGGAAATTAACCTCCCATGCAGGCCAGCCGAGGAAAAAGTAAAATGGCACGGGAGTGATGAAGAACACCGCAAATAAGATAACAATGCTTTTCATGAAGTAATGCTGGTTAGGGTCATCGCCTTTGAGCATGTTCTTGCCGCTTTCTGCAAGAGCTTGCCCCGCCAGCAGTGCTATGGGAATATCTATTGCTAACATAATATTATCTCCTTTTGTTTAGTGGTAAGCTAATTCTTGCCCGTTTAATCTCGATTTTCCTTCCAGATTGTGAGGATAAGACAAGCCATCGCCACTGCGAAATAGATCATGACTCCTATCCAGGCGACGGAAAAACCGTATGGATTGCTCCAAACGGATGCCATAGATACACGCGTTTGGTCGTTTAGGTTGTGGTATTGATCATAAGTGCCCATCAAAAAGAAGGACGGGTAACAGCTTAGCACAACTATGCTCACAGCAACAAGAACACCAATATAGGTAGGCCGTAGATATTTAGCTTTCCCGCTGACCAGCCATCGATATCCAAGGGTATGTCCACAATAGCCAGCAAAAACTATGGCCATAACAAAAAGTGCCGGAAGGAGCGCATTTACCCATCCCGTATGCATGACCTCTTCGAACCGCTTGCTCCAGTATATTTGTTCCCACCCGGGCCACCCTGAAAGCAGGTAGATTCCTGCCGGGCAAATAACGAAGCCGGCAAAAAATACGGAGCGAAAAAGATATCGATAGTAAATCGCCGGTTTTGCCGCGCCGCTTTTCTCAGCCCCCTCTTTCAATACTTTCCTGCCAAGATCAATGGACAGCATGCTGAC
>CBDURK010000489.1:0-2063 GCA_965369645.1 uncultured bacterium
TTGAGTCGAAAGTCATCGAATGGCGCCGCCATTTTCATCAGTTCCCCGAGCTGTCAAACAGGGAATTCAAAACGGCCCAAAAAATCGCGGAGCACCTGAGAAATCTCGGCCTGGACGTAACGACCGGCGTTGCGCATACCGGTGTTGTCGGCCTTTTGAAAGGCGGCAAACCCGGACCGGTGGTCGGACTTCGAGCCGATATAGACGCCCTGCCCGTCACCGAACGCGTCGATGTACCGTTTGCCTCCAAACTGCGCTCCACATATAACGGGCACGATGTCGGAGTTATGCACGCCTGCGGCCACGATGCGCATATCGCTGTTCTAATGGGTGTCGCCGAGATTCTTTCTTCGATGAAAAAGGATCTGCCTGGAAGTGTGAAATTTATTTTCCAGCCCGCCGAAGAAGGTCCCCCGCAAGGCGAAGAAGGCGGCGCTCAGCTTATGGTCAAGGAAGGGGTACTGGAAAATCCCAAAGTCGATGTCATTTTCGGCCTGCATGTTTGGTCGCTTGCCGAAGTCGGCACAATCTCCTACCGTCCCGAGGGCATGATGGCAGCCGCCGACGTCCTTCGTATTACAGTCAAAGGAAAGCAAACACACGGCTCCACACCCTGGACAGGCATCGATCCGATTACTGTCTCTGCCCAGATTATCATAGGGCTCCAGACAGTCATCAGCAGACAAACAGAGTTGACCGAAGAAGCCGCGGTGATAACCATTGGGAGCATTCACGGCGGTGTCAGAAGCAATATCATACCTGAACTAGTCGAGCTTATAGGCACAATCCGCACGCTCAATACTGATATGCAGGATAAGATTCACGAAAAAATAAGGCTGACCGCTACAAAAATAGCCGAAAGTGCCGGCGCCGTTGCGGATGTTCGGATCAGCAAGATATGCCCGGTAACCTACAACGACCCTGAGCTTACCAATATGATGCTGCCCTCCCTGAGGCAAGTCGCAAGCGATGAAAATGTAAAACTCGTCAACGCGATAACCGGCGCCGAGGACTTCTCATTTTTCCAGAAGAAGATTCCAGGCCTGTATTTTTTCCTCGGCGCAATGCCCAAAGATACAAAAGCCGAAGATGCCGCACCGCACCATAGTCCGGATTTTTATATCGACGAAAGCTCTTTGAAACTCGGCATCAGGGCATTGTCTTATCTCACTCTCGATTATATGGACAAACACGAAAAGTAAAAGAGACACTATTACCTTCAATAAGTTCGAATTAATATTGGAGGTAATCTTCACAAGGAAATACTCTTATCAGGATGGCATTTGCGTTATACACAAACTATACAATCGGCATGTTTTAAACAACAATTACGCCAAAACTATAGCACAATCCTCACATCGAAGTAGCCGCTTCCTATTTAAAGATAGCGCATTCCTGTGTATTAGGAAATAAAATCCCTATATGCCAAGGAATTTCCTCAAGTCATTTCTTTTCTATTCGATAAGGGTTGTAGAGGCACATTAATCGGCCTGCCGCTCTGATGTCTGATAATCAGCTTTCAGTTTAGCGCAGTAAAGACAATGTGCTTGATAATAAATTGTATAATATAGCTAAATTCACTACTGCCATAGTGAGTTGTTCTTGTCCCTGCTTTAATTTCCTTAATTGGCCCTAATTAAAGCAGGGGCTTTTTTTAAATCCGCCAAGCTACAAATTCTCGGCCCTTAGAATGCTATTGACGGTGTTTGCGTCACTCTATCCAGGTCAAAACTGACCAGATTCTCAACGATTGCAATTTTAATTAGATCAACTATAGAATGAGCATTGAGTTTCCCCATGATTTTGCGGCGGCCGGCATCAACCGTCTTGGTACTTACATGCAGCTCTAAAGCAATTTGCTGGGTTGACTTTCCTTCGGCGACGAGTTGAAGCACTTCCCGTTCCCTGCTTGTCAGAGACGATAACGGAGAGTCAGCAATTTTGACCATACGCTTTATATAGTCCTCAACTACAACACCTGTTATTCTGGAGCTAAGGTAAGTCTTGCCGGCGCTCACTGCATGTATTGCCTGAACAAATTCGTCAAACAAACATTCCTTTAA
>CBDURK010000490.1:0-2049 GCA_965369645.1 uncultured bacterium
AATTAGTAAAAGGTTCTTGAAAAAACGCTTAGGTACATATTTTGAAAAGTTTCTTATTTTCTTTATATTTTTGAGATGAAATCATTTTTTTGGGTTTGGTGTATTTCTCTGATTACAATTAGTTGACTATTGGCCGTTGAATCCGTACAATACAGGGTTTAAGTTACATAGTACGAAATACGATATACATGATTATGGTAGAGAAACTTGTAAAAATCGGACTTGTTGGTTTTGGCACTGTAGGTAGCGGTGTAGCAAAACTGATACTTGAAGATGCCGATTCGATAGCGGCTAAAATCGGCCTACGGCTTCAACTGGCCTGCGTCGTCGATATTGACATAAAATCTCCCCGTCCGGTCAAGCTGCCCGAGGGTATCCTAACCGATGATTTGAATAGGTTGTTGAACGATGATACTATTCAGATAGGCATTGAGATGATAGGCGGAACCGATATAGCAAAACAGGTTCAGCTTAAAATGCTTGCCGCAGGCAAGGATGTGGTTACTGCCAACAAGGCCTTATTGGCTGAATGCGGCAATGAACTCTACAGGGCTGCTCGCAAGAACAATCGCTGTATAGCATTCGAAGCCAGTTGCGCCGGAGGGATTCCTATTGTTTCAGCTATTCGAACGGGATTGGCTGCAAATAATATCACTGCGATGTATGGCATTGTCAACGGGACCTGTAATTATATCCTCTCAAATATGACTACAAAAGGTGAGGAATTCTCAGAGGCCCTGGCTCAGGCGCAGGAAAAGGGTTATGCCGAGGCCGACCCGACGCTTGATATCAGCGGCGGGGACAGCGCACATAAATTGGCTATTCTTTCTTCTATCGCTTTCGGGTATGAAATTACGCTCGACGACATATTTGTCGAGGGCATCGAAGCAATTTCGAGAGACGATATTCATAACGGCGGTGAAATGGGCTACTGTCTCAAATTGCTGGCTATTGGACAAAAAGACGAACAAAACAGAATCTCACTAAGAGTGCATCCATCCTTTATTGCCGGCGATAATCCGCTTGCACGTGTGAGTGGTTCATTTAATGCCGTCAGCATATTCGGCAGTGCCGTTGGGCAAGTGATGTACTACGGTCGAGGTGCTGGAATGATGCCGACCGCAAGCGCCGTTGTTGCCGATATCATTGATGTTGCTCTTGGTAACTCAGGTACTACTTTTCGCCATCTGAATCTGCAGCCGAGAAGCAGGACAGAACCATTGATAGAGAAAATAGATAATCTTGTAAGCAGGTTTTACATTAGGATAATGTGCAAAGACCAGCCTGGCGTAATAGCTATGTGGAGCAAAGTGCTTGCCGATAATCATATAAGTATATCCGGTGCGCTCCAGCATGAAGGTATCGGACCGGACAATACTGTGCCTGTGGTAATTACAACTCATCCTACCCGACAGGAAAATGTTACGGCCGCCCTGGAAGATATGGAGAAACTTGATGTTATTGGTGGCAAGCCGGTTTGCATTAGAATTGTTGATATTCCAGAGGATAAAGATTAGTGACTAAATACGTCATTATAATTCCCGATGGTGCAGCGGACGAGCCACTGGAGCAGTTCGGCAATAAAACCGTCCTTGAAGCTGCCAATACACCGGGTATGGACAAAATCAGCGCATTAGGCAGGCAGGGTCTTGTCCGGACAGTTCCATTAGATATGGAAGCCGGGAGTGATGTAGCTCAAATGAGTCTGTTGGGCTACGACCCGAAGCGATATTATACGGGCCGGGCACCGATTGAGGCCGAGGCACGTAATATCAAGTTGTCGTTGGAAGATTGGGTTTTCAGATGCAATCTTATTACAATTGCCGATGGTGAAATGGCAGATCACAGTGCCGGCCACATCTCTACTGCAGAAGCCGGCAAACTGATAAAAGAATTGGATGAACAGCTTGGCAATGAGCAAATTCGATTTCATGCAGGTGTCAGCTATCGGCACCTGATTGTCTTCAAAAAGCTTGATTTTGATGTTCAGACATATCCGCCGCACGACACTATTGGCACTGCGATGGATAAAATTTTACCTCGGGGCAA
>CBDURK010000491.1:0-2038 GCA_965369645.1 uncultured bacterium
ATGACGTCAACGCCCGTGGCTTTTTCAAAGGCACGAATATTGCGGCCCTCCCTGCCGATAATCCTGCCTTTCATATCGTCGTTGGGAATCTCAACGGTCGAGACCGTTACCTCGCATGTCTGCTCAGCCGCATAGCGCTGAATCGCGGAGCTGATTACCTCCCGGCTTTTTTCGTTGGCGGTTTCGGAAGCTTCCTCGACCTTTCGCTGAATTAAAGCCGACATTTCATGCTCGCATTCGTCTTCGAGACGTTTTAAGAGCAGATTCTTGGCCTCTGTAATGTCCATCGCAGTGATTTTGAGCAGTTGATTCTTCTGCTGAGCCAGTAGGACGGAAAGCTGTTTTTCTTTCAGGTTGATATTGTGCAGCCTTCTATCGCTGTCCTGCTGCTGCTTTTTCAGTGTTTTTTCCTTCTGCTGGTTTATCTCTGTCTGGCGTTCAACCGAATCCTCGCGTTTGGTCAGTCTCATTTCCGTCTCGTGCAGTTCGGCACGAGCTTTATTGGCCTCATTTGTAAATTCCTCTTTTTTCTTGATAGCCTCTGCGGCTGCATCTATCCGAGCGGATTTAAGTATGTTCTCGGCCTCCCTTTCGGCACCGTCAAGCTGCCTCTGGAGGTCCTGCTCGAAGGTCTTGGTCTTCGCTTTGGCAATCATCTGGTAAACAATGCCGACCAGAGCACCACCCAAAAGAAGGCCAATAATAAGCGAACCGAGCACTGATAATGTACTGCCCACTTGCATTAGTATATCCATAATTCCCACCTTTCCTTTGCACTTTTCATAGAGTTACAAAACAAAGTCCCAAAGGTTAAATTGCGGGTATCAGGGCGGGAAAGCCACAAAGAAATGAGAGTGAATTACGAAATCCTATTTTCTTTAAGCGCAATATCAGCTACCAAATGCCAAAATATCTCCAAATTGAGGCAGTTTGGTTAAAATTAGAGGGTTTTTGTTTATGTAATTGGCTGATTTTATGCTCAATACCAACACTCCCTTGTAGGTACGTGAATGCTTTTTTTAGCAGATTTCGTTTCACTTTAATTTTACCTTACAGCGCCGTATCAATGTCGTCGAATCAGTTTTTCACTTGTCTAATCTATAACAGGCGCTAAAAGTTTCTTTGTTAACTTAACCACCTTAATTAAGAAAGGCTTACGAGCCTTCCTTTTTTGTCCCTTAACATAGTAGCAATCATTTTGTTTTCAAGCGGGACTACCCACAATCTTGTTCGTCCAAAGTTGCTTAATACTTAATGTTAAAGCACTTTTCCCGGCCGGTCAAGGGAAAAAACACGCAAATAATCTTAATTTTAAGCCCCAAAATAGCTTTTGAAAGCATTTTGAGGCATTTTTGAGACACTTTTGACGTTTTTCGCCTTTTTATGAGACCAGAAACTTTTGGAGGTTTTCGGTTAATTTTTCTATATGACGAGTTTGGCATTCCCAGATAACATGAACTTTCCATCCATTTTTTCACAATTTGCGCAGATTTCTTTTATTTCTGGCAACATTACCCTCTCGTTTAGTCTGCCAGAATTTGGCATTTATCGCATGTTTGACTTTGCCATAACAGCATTTGTGCATATGACAGAAACAACCGTGGATGAAGATGATTTTATGATGTTTGGTTAAAACCATATCCGGACGACCCGGCAGGTTAATCCCAAACGACCGGGCCGATTGGAGCCGCGAGCGGTTTGTCGAGAATGTAGATATTACCTGTCCCTGAGAATGACAAGAGCAAAATGGAGGACCAGACTTGCTACTTAACGAACCGCCATTCGGGATTGTCCCTAATTTCGACAAGCACTATTCCTATCAGTCAGTCACCCGGCGTTCCCTCGATACCAAGGTCGGCCGAATAGACCACCAACTGAGGGCGGGCATCCGGAGTGGTCGAACCGTTGGTGTGGATTTGCCAGCCATCGTTGGTGCCATTGGCCTGGATGGCGATACCGTGGTCGGTCACCCCGGTGCGCACACCTTCCAGGTAGTCGGTCACGTCGAACCAGACTTCGGCTCCGCGGATGAAGCCGT
>CBDURK010000492.1:0-2029 GCA_965369645.1 uncultured bacterium
TTTCACTCTATCAAGTGCCAGGTTTTATCCTGGATTGTTTCAAAAGGCCCCAGATTGACATCCACCTGCACCTGGTATTTGCCCTTGAAATCCTTTGGCACTCGCCACGAGTACCGGCATGTGCCGCCTCAGCCATACTCGAATTTGCCCGTGGCAAGAACGCTGCCGGCCTCGTCTATAATCTTCACTCCTGGTGCAGAGGTTCTCCTGTTGTTTTGCGTTATCACATTGCGGTAATGCTCTCCGGCCTTACCGATAATATTAAAATCTATCGAGACTTTAGAACCGGTAAAGAGAGCTTTGGTTTTAATCTGAAACGGCGGGCCTAATTGCAGAACTGTCGTGTCGTTGTTTTTCACTCTGATTGTAGAAAGCTGTCCCCACGGCCCTCGGCTCTCAAGCCCCCACTTATCGCTTTTGCCCTGCTGCATCGAGAGCTTCAGCCATTGCGGCCTATGCAGCCGTGCACTAACTTTGCTCGGCTGGTCTGCTGAGTTAATCGTCGCATTACCAAGCCAACTGTTACTAAGCTGCAACGTAGTAACAGCACCGCCGGCATCAATCTGTATCATGCCTTTCTTCTGCGAAGATAAGAATAACAGCAGAACCGCCGATGCAACAATAGCAATGGAAATCCATATATCTCTTTTCTTCATTTCTTTGCTACCTATTTTGAACTTTTTGCATTGAAGATATATATTATGCCAAACCAGAGAAATATACCAGCTAAAAAAACCCGGATGGAACACTGTTTTCCTCTTCTATTCTATCACGTGCCAGGTTCTCTTTCTTTAATTTGAGAAAAAACACTTTATAGACATTGCTCCCTGTTGCTTTTATAAATTTAGACGTTGAAACACCGCTTTCGTTACTTTTTTTTAAGATTTTCCTGGAAAAAAAGCAAAATATCTCGAATTACTGTGTCAAAAGTATTCCCCCAAATATCCGATGAAAAACTCCCGCGCCAAATCTATTGTTTTTCTCTGCAGGATAATGTAGAATAAGTGTTGTTATTATTTGTCTTGACAGTCCCCATTTTGCATAAATATAGGTACTTTATGGATAAGCACAATGAACAATTATTGCGAAAGCTGCCGTCGGTGGATGTCCTCTTAAAAGACCCGGGCCTGGAAAGATCCATCACCGAGGCCGGGAGGAAAGTAGTGGCCGATTCAGTCCGCCGGGCGGTGGACGATGTTAGAGAACTCCTTATCGCCCAGAGAGAATCCGAACTTGATGAAAACACAATTCATCAGAAAATAATAACCGAAGCCAAGCAATGTTTAGAAGCAACGATGCGCCCATACTACCGAAGAGTTATTAACGCAACGGGTATCATTCTGCATACAGGTCTTGGGCGTGCGGTCTTGCCCTGGCAGGCGCTGCAACAAATTAAGGATGAATTGTCAGGTTATTCGCTGCTCCAGACGGATCCCGAAACCGGCAAGCGTTCGAAGCGCGATGCCCGTATTGAACAGCTTCTTCAGCAGTTAACCGGCGCCGAGGCGGCCACGGTCGTCAATAACAATGCCGCCGCAACTTCTATTGTCCTGAATACCGTCGCCAAAGATAAAGAGGTCATCGTTTCCCGGGGCCAGCTCGTAGAAATCGGAGGTTCGTTCCGCCTGCCGGACGTTATGGCTTTCAGCGGTGCAAAACTCGTTGAGGTAGGCGCCACCAACAAAACCCACCCGCGGGACTATGTCAATGCGATTACCGAAGAAACGGCAGCGATTCTGCGAGTTCACCCGAGCAATTACAAAATTCAGGGTTTCTCGTCGGAAGTGCCGCTCGATGAGCTTGTGGAGATAGCCCATTCGAACAATCTGACAATGATTGACGACGTCGGCGCTGGTGCGTTTATTGATTTTTCGCAATTCGGTTTTGAGCCGGAGCCGACCCTGAACGAATCAATCGATAAAGGAGCCGACCTTGTCACTGCAAGCGCCGACAAGCTGATAGGCGCTTCTCAGGGAGGTATCATCTTAGGCAAAGCCGAACTGGTAGAGGCCGTGCGCAAAAATCAGTT
>CBDURK010000493.1:0-2026 GCA_965369645.1 uncultured bacterium
CGACTGCCGGCGGTTCGGGTATGATGTACTTCGATGACATTCGACTGTATCCACCGGCGCCATAAATGACAAATTAGTTTTTTAAGGAGGACTATTATGTCTAAAGTATTGTTTTATTTGGTTTCTTACCTTAAGGCCGGCACTTACAAGAAAGGAGAGATTGAGATGTTAAGACACAAAATTTTCAATAGGCAAATCTCTATTATTGCTATGGTTCTTGTAATTACCATGTTTGTAGGAACAGAATCTGCTTTCACTGCCCAGGAGTTAAAAGTTGGCTTCATCCCAGGCAGAGGAGCTGATGCCGCCCTTGAAGATACAGCCTTTGAGCTGGCCGGAATCGAATATGAAAAGATCGATAAAGGCGACTACACATTGGATCGGCTCATGGAGTTCGACGTAATTGGTGTTGGCGTCACTGCCTACGATGGTAATGAAGATCTAAAGGCGAATTTTGACCTTCTCAAAGTATATGTCGAAAATGGCGGTTACCTGGTCACTATTGATTTTCAGCAGGATTCCACTTGGAATCAAAATTTCCTGCCGCATCCGATCACCATTTTCGATGATGATCTGGACGACGGTGGCGGCGTTGTATTAGCTGAACACAACATTTTCAATACACCGAACGAAATCACCGAAGAGCACTTTGCTGCCGGAATTTGGGGAGCGGGAGATTTCATGGCTGACGGCCCCCAGGCAGCCGATTCACCCTGGGAACCGCTTGTTACCGAACAACAGAATAACTGGCCTATTGTTGTCGGCGCCCCGGCCGGAAAAGGCTATGTTGTTTTTAGCTCCTTGCAGATTCTTCAGTCACTGGGGAACTTAGGTAATAAAGAAGTTATTGAAGTCTTACAGAACTTCCTGTTCTGGAGGGGCCCGCGTGGCTCGAACGTAAAGGCCTCAAATCCCAGCCCAAAGAATGGAGCCCTGTATCCTGATACATGGGTGAGCCTTTCCTGGTGGCCCGGACCTTATGCTCTCTCGCATGATGTGTACATCAGCGATAATTTTGACGATGTGAACGATGGTGCAGAGGGCACGTTCGTGGTTAATCAAACTGAGACATTTCTTGTCGTCGGCTTCCCGGGATTTGCTTATCCGGACGGTCTTGTTCCCGGTACGACATACTATTGGCGGATTGATGAGGTAAATGACACTGAGCCTAATAGTCCCTGGAAGGGTAATGTTTGGAGCTTTTCGATTCCCCCCAATACCGCCTATGCACCAAATCCGTCTGATGGTGCCGCCTCTGTAGCTCTGGATGTAGAGCTTATATGGACGGCAGGTTTCGGCTCAAAACTGCACACCGTATATTTCGGCGATAATTTTGACGAAGTGAATAATGCCGCTGGTGGCCTTCCTCAGGGAGTTACGGAATATAATCCCGGCCCGCTTACATTGGCCAGGACTTACTACTGGCGGGTCGATGAATTCGATGTCGTTGAAACACATAAAGGCCAGGTCTGGTCCTTTACAACCGAAGGCGGTGCCGCAAGCCCAGAACCTGCTAACGGCGCCGTGGATGTCACGCAGACACCAATTCTCACCTGGGTACCGGGAGTTTTTGCCGATACACATGAGGTTTATTTCGGCGCAGATGAAGCCTCTCTGGAGCTTAAAAGCAGCGGAAACCTTGGTTCCGAGAGCTATGAACCCGGACAGCTTGAATGGGATACCACTTACTACTGGCGTATAGATGAGGCCAATAATGCCAACGCAGATAGCCCATGGACAGGCCCCCTCTGGAGTTTCACTACCGCCAACTTCCTTACCGTTGACGATTTTGAGAGCTACAACGATCTTGATCCAGCCGACCCGGACAGCAACAGGATATTCAACGTCTGGCTGGACGGATTCGACAACCCGGCTACAAACGGCTCTGTCGTTGGTAACGCTAATGCTCCTTTTGCCGAGCAGACTATAGTTAATAGTGGTTCCCAGTCGATGCCGATGTCCTACGATAATGCTGTCGGTAAATCAGAGGCAACTTTAACATTGACTTCCAATCGTGACTGGACAG
>CBDURK010000494.1:0-2022 GCA_965369645.1 uncultured bacterium
CTTGTAGAGATAGCTCTACAAATCACCCCTTTTTATGCAAAACAAACCCAATTTCGGAAATGACAAAATGAACATAACTTTAGATATGACAAACAATTACAAAGAATTAGAGTATAGAAGCCATGAAAAAACAAAGCCAATTCAAAGCCAATTCAAACCCAATTTAACCCAATACAAACCCAATTTAAGCCAATTTCAAAGCCAAACAAACCCAATTTGTTCTGGCTCACAAGCACCAGGGGCTGCGCATCGAGCGAGCGAGCATTCGGTTGGCTTGTTCACTATTTACAAATTGTTCCTTTTCAGGATTCCAACGGAGCTTTCGCTTGAGCGTCATGGCGATATTACCAAGGTGGCAGATAGTGACGGAGCGGTGGCCGACTTCGACCGGAGCGGCTGTTTCGCGATGAGCCTTAATGCAATCAATGAAATTGCGATGATGGTCGTTGCTCTTATAAAGGTGGATTTCGTTTGGTCCAATCACGGAAGTTTTCAACGATTCAGAGCTGTACGTGAATTCGTTTTTTTGGATTTGAATCCAGCCGTCGGTTCCCTCGAAACGCAAAGGGCCGTCAGGCTGAGTTCTGCAAATCAGCTCGACGCCATTAGCGTACCGGGCCCGAAAATGTACCTTTGTAGCCGTGGTAAAAAGGCCGTCTTGAGGAAACTCACCGCCCAGGTCTTCAACTTCGATTGGCCCGGTATGGTCTGTACCATTGGCCCACTGGGCAATGTCGATTGCATGTGCCCCTAAGTTTGTCGTCTGGCCGCCGGAGTAGTCTAAACCGAACCGGAAAGTATAAAGACAGCGGTCCTTATGGTAGGGGGCCCATGGCGCCGGGCCTAACCACATATTGTAATCGAATCCGTCCGGTACCGGCATAGGCTGCCAGTTTTTTGCCGGGGCTTCTTTATTGTTTGCTCCTATGGTTGCCAATATCCTTTTGAGTCGGCCAATTCTTCCATTGCGTATTAGTTCACAGATGAACCGGAATTGTTGACTTGACCGCCGCTGTGTTCCCGTTTGGAAGATAACGCCATGACGCCGAACAGCTTCAATCATAGCACGACCTTCGGCAACAGTTAAACTCATGGGCTTCTCGCAGTAGATGTTTTTTCCGGCCGCTGCGGCCATTATCACCGGAATCGCATGCCAGTGGTCGGGCGTTGTTATACAAACTGCATCGATGTCGTCTCTTGCGAGTACATCGCGGAAATCAATGTACGCATCGCAACCGTCATAACGACTGGATTGGTTTTTTTGAGCGTAAAAATCGTTAACTATATTTTGAGCGGGTTCCCGCCCGAACCATGGACCTTGCCATCCGTTCTTATACCAGTGGCCATATTCATTATTGGCTTTTACGACATCACAGACGGCGACGACTTGCACATCAGACTGAGTCAGGAATGCCCTCATATTATTCGTGCCCATGCCGCCGACTCCGACCGAGCCCATAGTAATCCGGTTGCTTGGCGCTATATTGCCGGCCTTGCCTAAAGCCGAGGAAGGAACAATATGAGGAAAACTTATCATCCCTAAAGCAGTGGCGCTTGCGCTGGTTAAAAACTCACGGCGATTCATTTTCGAAATCTTCATCATAAAGCCTCCAGATACATAGTATCCTGTATAATGCTGTTTTATAACCTGAGCGTATATAAAGACAAGTAGTCCACGATACAGTATTTATATGATTATACACTAACGAACTCCAGAGCCAACAACAATCTGGCGGTGAACGGTAAAGGCTGCGGTCTTATATGGATTTTTTCCTTGCGTTGTTTAAATTTTAACAGTATCTTTCTTCCCACTTATCTTTGGATAAGCATACTCAGGTCTGACTATGGATGATACGCTAAGTACTACCATAACCGGTGAGAAACGTGCCGGTACATTACCTCGCCGCCCTTTGGACTGGCTGAAGGTTTTCGGCCCCGGGGCAATTATCGCATCGCTGACGATTGGGACCGGCGAGCTGATTTTTTCGAGCCGGGGCGGCGCCCTCTTCGGATACCGCATCC
>CBDURK010000495.1:0-2015 GCA_965369645.1 uncultured bacterium
AAAGATATAGGGAACCTCTAAAAATTCATTTTTACTGCGAACGGCTGCAATTTCTTCCGACGGCGTTGTCAGGCCAAAAAACGTCCTCGACATAGCTTTGGCTATGCCTGCGGCGATTTCGACCTTCCGCCTTGCCGGATAAAATTTCGCACGTTCTCGTGACAAAAGCAATTTTTAGAGGCTCCCTTTAGAACTGGCTCAGGAACCGCAGGTCGTTTTCGAATAACAGGCGGATATCGGTGATGCCGTACTTTCGCATTGCCAGCCGCTCTAATCCGAAACCGAACGCCCAGCCGGTATATTTTTCGCTGTCTATTCCGACGGCATCAAAAACATTTGGGTCAACCATCCCGCAACCACCCATCTCCACCCAGTTTTCTTTGCCGCTCTTATCTTTCAGGAGCAAATCAACTTCGGCGCTTGGTTCGGTAAACGGGAAAAAGCTCGGTCGAAACCGCCATTGTGTATCGGGGCCAAAAAAGGTATGGATAAACTGCTCGATGGTGGTCTTCATATCCACCATACTAACGCCCTCGTCGATAACCAGGGCTTCAAGCTGGTGAAACATATACATATGCGTCGCATCGACTGTGTCAGGGCGATATACTCTTCCCGGAGCAACAATCCGAATAGGCGGTTTGGTGCTCTCCATAACGCGTATCTGAATCGTTGATGTCTGGCTTCGCAATAGGGTGTTATCATCGATGTAAAAATTGTCCGAAGGGTCCCTTGCGGGATGCTCGGGATCAATATTTAATGCTATGAAATTATGCCATTCGTCTTCGACCTCGGGCCCATAAGCCACAGCAAAGCCCATCCGGCCGAATATTTCCAGCAACTCATTCAAGGTTTGTGTAATAACGTGCGCCTTGCCAATGCTTACAGGTATGCCGGGCAGAGTAACATCTATCAGCTCTTTCGATTGGCCCTGCCGGGATTGCGACAGAGTGCTTTTGAACTGTTCGTACGCCTTGGTGACCTCTTTTTTTATTTTGTTCGCGAGTTGGCCGGCCTGAGGTTTTTCTTCGGGGGGCATCTTGCCTATTTGGCTGAGCATCTGGATAATCTGCCCTTTTCGAGACAGGTATTTTACCCGAAACTCTTCCAGAGCGGCCAGGTCGTTAACCTTTTTCAGGTCAGCAAGAGCTTCTTTGCCGGTTTTTTTAAATTGCTCAAGCATTTTTCGCTCGTCTTATATTTTCGCTCGTGGCTTGCCAGTGAAGGCCTGTGTCGCAACTTTAGGACTTAATTGCGGCTTTGGCAGCTTCGACAATAGCGTCGAAACCCTTCGGGTCGGCAATCGCAATTTCACTGAGCATTTTTCTGTTCAGCGAGATTTTGGCTTCCTTGCAAGCGTTGATGAACTGACTGTATCTTATGCCCCGCTGTCGGCAGGCTGCGTTTAAACGTGTAATCCAGAGACCACGGAAATCGCGTTTTCTTCGTCTTCGATCAGTATGAGCATTAACGGCCGCGCGTACAGTAGCTTCTTTCGCCAGGCGATATAAACGGCCCGCAGAGCCGCGGTGACCTTTTACTGCTTTGAGGATTCGTTTCTTTGCTTTGTGCCTTGCAGCACCTTTTCTAACTCTTGGCATATCAGCTTTCCTTTGATTTTTTTTGATTCTTTAAGCTTACTGGCGGCAGCTGAATGAAAGCCGAGAAGCAAGCATGATCAAATGATTATTGTTTTTATTCCACTGATTATTTGATTTTCTTTCAGGCTATTTACTTACACAGTGCAATCCTGGCTGTCTTAGCCAGCGTGCTTGTCATAGTAGATGAATTGCTGAGCCGCCTTCGACGTTTTGCGTTTTTAGTACCCATAAGATGGCCACGACCAGCGCGTTTGTGCTTAACTTTGCCGTTTTTTGTAACTTTTACTCTTTTGCTCAACCCTTTATGGGTTTTCTGTTTTGGCATTTAACTAATCCTTTTTAATATCTTTTCGATAAAACCTGTATCAAAATGCTGTTTTCACTGCAATTAAGATTCGTACATAAAAATAATAAAGT
>CBDURK010000496.1:0-2010 GCA_965369645.1 uncultured bacterium
ATTATTAGTGTGGTAACGGGAATCCATATTTTCCAAATGTGTTTTCTCATAACAATGTATATATGGTTTCCGCATAACATCCCGAACTTCTCGTCATTCAGAGGAATCCCAGCCGCTGTTGTACCCTCAGAAAATACTAACATGTTTTGATCTGTCAATAAAATACTGACGAACCAACAGCTTCTAACAAATCCTTCATTCTTGAGGCTTAAGGAATTGCTCATTAATCTTGATGATTGCCCCCGGATGAGTATTAACAAACTCCGGGATGTTCGCTGCTCGGTCGGGCGTTGTCAGATGTTCCAGAAGCACAGCCGGCGTACTGTACCCATTCTCGTCGATATGGGTCAGGCATAATTGCGTATAGTCCGAGTAGGCCTTGGATGAAAATACCAGCCATTTACCATTCGGTGACCAGCTATGCCAGGAATTCATCCGGCCCGTGTTACAGCGCAGCCTGCGTGCGTCACCTCCTTCTGCCGGTATGATATACAATTCGCTGTCGGGTTGAAGCAGCATATAGCTTTTCGCCCGGCAAAACACGATCCACCGGCCATCTGGCGAATATCGTGCAAAAAAGTTACTCATCCCATTATTGGAGGCGCCTTTTAGAGGTTCTGCCCTGCCTCCTTGCCCGCTGTTGAACGGAATTCTATACAAGTCAAACAGGAAGGGCTCATCTACCGCAATGAAGTCTCTGCTTTCAGCCGGGGTTAACCATATAGAACCCTGGTGCTTAGTGTTTCGCAGATCGGGGGCCGTGGCCCTGGCAAAGACAATATACTTTCCGTCGGGGCTCCATGTCGGATTGCTCTGAACGAACTCCGGATCATCGGCTCCGGGCAACTCACGAAAGCTGCCTGTTTCTCTATCGTACACGCACAGGATACCCTTGACGGGGAAGAACAGTTGTGAGAAGGCTAATTCCGGCTTGGGTACAAAAACGGATATATCTTTAACGGTGCTGATAACGTACCGGCCGTCAGGTGATATCTGGGATAGCAGGCCGTTGGCCTGTTCGGTGTTCTCGCTGTCGGCCCAGGTAATAATATCTTTTGTGGCCAGTACCATCTGTTTTTTGACTGCTGTTATGACGTATGAGCCTTTGTTACTGGCATAGTCCACATCCATTGCAAGTGTAGAGCCGTCACGGCTGAACGAGTGACAGTTGCCGCATACCGGCAGGTTCTTAAGGACAATTGGCGGCTTCGGTGAATCGATGGAACCAAAACGCCACCGGATGCCGGACAGATCTTTGTCCGCGTCTATAAACGGTAAATTGACCTCACGATAGAACAAAGGCGCTCCGACGGGATCCTTTGAAGTTTTGAAAGATATCTTAGCTTGTGACAGGAATCTTACAGGTTCGCCGGGACCAACGCCGAGTATGACAACTTTAGCCTCTTGTTCGAGCGATCTATGTTTTATGTTCTCCCAATCTTCCCGCCGGGGAGTCCACTGTTGCCGCTGAGCTATAAAGTTCATACATGGTTTACCGTCGGCAAACTCAAACCGTATCAGCCATGACCTCGACGAAGGGACGCCGTCATTCCAGCGATATACGGGCGGGACCATCTCAGGTGGAAACAGCGTTTCATTAAGAGGATACTCGATAGTAATATCGTTGTAATCTTCGTGTCCCCGATAGACGGCAAGAATATCTTCAACGCGGTATGTATCTGGCTCAAGAGTTCTGTAAAGAATTACTGCGGTGCCCAGCATTACTGCAGCAACCGCCAATCCTATCACTTTTTTACGCATCAGATATCTCTTATTCAAAACGCCATCGGCCTCAAAACCGGTATAACCTTTGGGCTGGTATTTGCTATACAATCACACTTATCCTTGCCTAACTACGTAGCCAAATCTCTTTTATATGATGCTACCAAGTATTCCCTTATGATTCAAGGCTACTGGCTTCTTCCCGAAGGTATTTCAGCAAGGGAAGCTGAAAATCCTCTCGAAAATCAGCAGTGGATTTGGTAATCTAATAAAAGCAAAAGTTTATGC
>CBDURK010000497.1:0-1997 GCA_965369645.1 uncultured bacterium
CCATATCAGAAGAAATAATCGCTACAACGGCCTGCTGGGCGCTTTAAATTGGAAGGTGAGTGGCGACATGTGAAATTCTACAAATAGACTTAACTGCCTTTTCGTTGCACTTCTCCACAGTTTTATCAACGAGGCATGCTAATACATAATCAAGGGATTTTCCTTGACGGCAAGGGGGATAATTTGGTATAGATGGTATTAACAACGCTTGTTTCCGTGTATGAGGGTGTTTACAGTTTCTGCTTCCCAAAGTCGCGGAATTATCGTTGTTTATTGAATAGTGGTGGTTATCGTCACCTTTTTTGTAGGAGGATGTATCATGAGAACTCGAGTAATCTGGTTGGCAGCGTTTTTTTTGATAGGATTTATGGGGCTCAATTCAAGCCACGCCCAAGAAGTCGAAAATTTGCTTATTAACGGCGGCTTCGAGGACGGTGTTGCTGATCCGTGGGGCACATATGGAGGGGGTACCATAGAAGTTGTTGACAAACTGGATGGCGCGGCGGTTGACGAAGACCCTATCGAGGGAAACTATTGTTTACATGTTGTGGTTGATGCAGCAGCAGCAAATTTCTGGGAAACCGGTTTAAACCAGGGAGGACTTGTTTTTGAAGCGGGCAAGATATACACTCTTTCGGTCTTTCTCAAGAGCAAGGAAGGTACATTAGATATCAATTTCAAGCCGGAACTGGCACAAGATCCATGGACGGCACCTGTCGAGCAAGCCTTCGTTATGACTGAAGAATGGACAGAATTTAGCCTAACAACAGCTGTTGTTTTTGAGGACCTTAATCCGGCGGAGATCGTATTCCACATAGGTTATGGCCCCGGTGATTTCTGGATAGACGGAATAAGATGGTACGAAGGCGAATATGTCGCACCTTCTCTGGGAGATAAATCCTTTGCTTCGTTACCCGTCCCGGAGGACGGCTCGCTACATCCTGAGACATGGGCGAACCTTTCCTGGAAGCCGGGAGATAAGGCAGTCTCGCATGATGTGTACTTCGGCGATAATTTTGAGGATGTGAGCGCCGGTACTGAAAGCACATTCATAGGAAATCAGGGTGCGGCGTTTATTGTTGTGGGCTTTCCCGGATTTGCTTATCCTGATGGTCTTGTTAACGGTGCAACATACTACTGGCGGATTGATGAGGTCAATGACGCCGATCCGAATAGTCCCTGGAAAGGCCCCGTCTGGAGCTTTTCAATTCCTCCCAAAACCGGTTACAATCCCGAACCGGCTGATACCGCCGAGCAAGTATATCCGGAAACAAAGCTGAACTGGACGGCAGGTTTCGGTTCGAAATTACACACCGTATATTTCGGAGATAATTTTGACGATGTGAACAATGCAACAGGTGGTCAAGCACAGGGAACTACGGACTATAATCCCGGCCCACTTGAATTGGCCAAGACTTACTACTGGCGGGTCGATGAGTTCGATGTTATCGAAACGTACAAAGGTGATATCTGGAGCTTTACTACTGAAGGCGCCGTCGGAAATCCGAATCCGGCTAACGGTGCTGTGGATGTGAATCGGACACAGATTATTACCTGGTTGCCGAATGTCTTTGCTGCTTCGCATGAGGTCTATTTCGGCACTGATAAAGATGCCGTGAAAAATGCCGATACCGGCTCGCCGGAGTATAAAGGCACGAGGGCCCTTGGTACTGAGACCTATGACCCGGGAAAACTTGAACTGGGTGTCAATTACTATTGGCGTATTGATGAGGTCAATAGTGCCAATCCGGATAGTCCGTGGCCGGGCATCCTCTGGAGCTTTACGACTGCCGACTCCCTTATTGTGGACGATATGGAAAGCTACAATGATCTTGATGAAGGTGAGCCCGACAGTAACAGGATATATCTTGCCTGGCTTGACGGATTCGACAACCCGGCTGTAAACGGCTCTATCGTTGGTCATGCTAATGCTCCATTTGCTGAGCAGAATATCGTTCACGGAGGCGGCCAGTCGATGCCAATGTCCTACGATAACG
>CBDURK010000498.1:0-1990 GCA_965369645.1 uncultured bacterium
GGATATCGGCCGGTCATTAAAGCCGCACGGGAAGGTGAACAAACAGGCGCTCCGACATAGAATTGAGTGAAGCGTGTTCCCTCTTTGGCCAGTCGGTCCAGGTTGGATGTGTAGAGGTCTTTCGAGCCGTAGCAATTGACGTCTATCGTGCCTTGGTCATCGGTTAATATAAGAATTACATTGGGTTTTCTCGCAGCTCGTCGTTTGCCGATTGCAGTGCCGGTGATTATGAGTGAACCGGCGGTTAGGCCCAATACTTTCAGGAAGTCTCTTCTCGTTTGTCTGTTCATACTCTTTATCTCTCTTTTTTAGTAGTCCTTAAAAGTGTTCATCCATCCCGGCCAGTCGCCCGGCAGGACGCCGCCGGCAGTTGTCCATATACTGTTTGTCTTGTAATTGGTGCCCCATTTCAATGTCCACAATTCCTTGAGTCCTATCCTTCGCACCGAGAAATCCAGAAAGGTGCCGTTCGTAGCCGCGTTGTGCCGGTTAAGACAAAAGCGTCTCATGTTATCACCTCTCCAGTGGCCGGTGCCGCTTTCCGTGTGGCCTTCATATTCCCCAGGTAAATCATAGTCAAGCGGGCCAGCTCCATACCATGAGCAATCCAGAAACAAAGGTATCTGATTTGTGCCTGCAACGTTTCGGGTTTTGAAGTAACCCTCCTGAGACTGGTCCGTTTTCCTGTTATAGACCCAGCGATTTATACCATAGCTGCCGTAATCCTGTTGTGAAACGTAGTCGCTATCGAGAGAGCCTTCGCCCCAGGTCCCAAACGTACCCCCGGATTTATTTGGATTCGAAGCCTCCGGACAGCATGCGCTTAGTTTTCGGTCTCTGTGTTGGTTTTGCAGGACCCACCTCCATCTGCCGCTGCTGTCGCCGTATGCAAAATAACCGTCGTTGTCATCCATATAAATCGAAAAGACAAGCGCCCATTGCCGCAGATTTGTCTGGCAGGTAACTGCTCTCGCCTGGCTTTTTACCCGTTGTAAGGCCGGCATCAGTATCGCCATCAGTAATGCAATGATAGCAATTACCACCAGAAGCTCTATCAGGGTAAATCCCCTTTTTGTAGGCATAATAGCATTTTTTTGACTAACCATATTCTGTGCCTCACAGGCGCCGGACTTCAAGCAAATTGAACTGTTACATCCGATATTATGGGGTAAATCGCTCTGGAACGCAACTATAATGCGATTAATCGAGACTTAATTTAATTAAGATAATGCAGGGATTTACCTTGACGAGAGAGCGGTTGCTTTGTTATAAATAGAATTGAGTGAACCAGTTGGCTTTTGTCTCCCATAGAGAATTTTAGTATTTTTAATTTTAATTAGCTTAGTGTGAAGATTAATTTGTTAAAGTACAAAGTTGTAGCAGTAAGCTTTGTGGTCGGCGATTAAGATTTTCTCATTTCAGATTAGCAGCTAATTTAGCAGCTGATATTTGGCGTTTGAAGGAAGGAGGTAGTGACAAGTCTTGAGAATTATCCTTTATAGGTTGTGAGTCTGTAAATTGTTATGGATTGTTTTGGTGTGTGGCCAAAACTCGGTGGTTTCTTACTGTAACTTTTTAGTAGGAGGATTATTATGTTTCGGAAATTGATTTATTTGGTTTCGTTTATTTTGGTGCTCAGCCTGGTTATAGCCAGCGGAGCAAAAGCTGCTGATCCTAATCTTGTTGGGTTGTGGCTCTTGAATGAAGGCTCTGGGGATACTGCTATTGATTTGTCCGGTAACGGCAATGACGGCATAATCAGCAACCTTAATGGAGGTCTGGGAACAGACGGCTCGGTTTGGGTGGACGACCCGGAACGTGGCACCGTCATTAGTTTTAACGGCACGGCTGAAGGTGCTTTTGTTCGCGCCGGCGACATCCCTCAAATGACATTGACCAACGACTTTACCTGGTCATTTTGGGCGAACCACAGCGATGAAAACACAGCGGACAACGATATTATTCTCGGTAATCGGATGGACGAGAGTCC
>CBDURK010000499.1:0-1985 GCA_965369645.1 uncultured bacterium
TCTTATATCGGGTCTAATGAACGTAAGGCTCGGGCATCTTTTCGTCGAGAAAGGCCGGTAAGGAACAGAACTCAAAGCGTCGAAGAAGCTCAAGAGGCCACGAGAGACGAAGGTAAAGTTCGATACAAGAGGCCATTGTCCCAGGATAGCGTGGCTGTCAAAAATGAGCCTATAACAACTACAGAAGATAAAATCAAACCGACGAGACCGGCACCGGAAGCCAGAAAGAAGACAGCAATTAACGTACCGAAGCAAGTCAAACAGGATTTGCCAAAAATCTATGTTGTTCAAGATGGCGATAACCTGGCAGAAATAGCCCAAAAATTTTACGGTGCAGTGAGGGGTAATAAAACAATAAATGTTAACCGGATATTCGAGGCCAACCGCAGATTGCTGAAGTCACCCGATGATATTTCTGTCGGACAAAAACTTGTTATACCACTTTTGAAAGATGAGGCTAAAAGTGTATTTACCGGTGGGCTGTTTGAGAAAATAAAATCCACGTTAAGCGGAAGACGTTCATCGACATCGACACCGGCCAAGCCACGGCCCAAGCCGCCTGCGGCAAGGCCGACCAAACAATACGTTGTACGTGCAGGTGATAGTGTATGGCGGATTGCCGACAAGCAGCTTGGAGACAAAGAACGATTTAGAGAGATAATCAAGATAAACGCTTTAGAGGATGAAGATTATCTTACTGTCGGGCAGCGATTGTTCATACCGGTTCGATAGATGCTCGATACATGAGGAACATAATACAATGTCGCGATTATACTTTGTTTTTGTAGTATTTTGTTTTACGGCGGTTTTAATTTTTGCCGTTTATCTACGGAGTGCCAATAATCACATTTTCTATAAGCTTTGCGCATGCAGGAGCGAGCAAGGCCGATTGAAACAGGAACTTGGCACCAAACAGTTACTGCTGGAAGGATTCATAAATCCTGCTGCGGTTTCAAAGCGTTTTGGTTCATTAAATATCAGCGAATAAGAAGTTGAGAAGTGTTCGAATAACCATATTTTTCTCACTGTTTCTGGTCGTCGCATTTGTAGGCGAGGCGGGGCGATGTTTTTATCTACAGTTTCTCAGAAACGATCATTATACTGAAAAATGCATCAAGCAGCAGCAGGGGCAGATTCCGTATAAACCTCAGCGTGGTGTTATTCTTGACAGCCGGGGCAGAGTATTGGCCGCAAGTAACAAGATCCGAATTATAAAAATTGAGCCTCGGAGAGTCGAAGATGCCAAGAACCTGTCGAGCGAACTTCAGCCTATTTTGGATATGGGCGCCCATGTAATCTGTAAGCTTATAACCGAAAGCAAAAATCCTGGGTATGTCAAAATCAAGGCAGATGCCAATCCGGGTGAATGTCAAGCCGCCAGGAAAGTGTCAAGTGCGGTCGGTGTCGAATCCGACTGGCGAAGACATTATCCGATGGGCCGATTAGTTTCGCACGTGGTCGGTTTCACGAGCCTTGACAATCATGGATTAGAGGGCATTGAATATCAATATAACAAGCAGCTCAGTGGCTTAGGGGCGCAGGATACATTTTTTGCCGACGTACGGCGGAGGCCTATTCGTCCTGTTCCGGTTAAACAAAATCCTGCGGACGGCAACGATATAAAGAACTCGGTTTTAACCAATGGTGCAGGGATTATTTTGACCATTGACGCTACTATCCAGCAGTTTGTTCGCGATGAGCTTGTAAAACAATATGAAAACTACGAGGCCGAGTCTGCGGTGGCTATTGTTGCCGATCCGAAGACCGGAGCGATTCTTGCAATGGTTTCACTGCCGGATTTCGACCCCGCCGAAGTTCATTCGACCGAGGCTGAGAAGCGGCGGAACAGGATTTTAACCGATGAGTTCGAACCGGGCAGTATTATCAAGCCGCTTGTAACCGCCATTGCCCTTGATGCCGGAGTTGTGAATAAAGTTGAAAAGATATACTGCGAAGAGGGGCATTATTCCGGAAGGGGTTTCGGG
>CBDURK010000500.1:0-1983 GCA_965369645.1 uncultured bacterium
TGGAATTTCCACCGGAAAAAATCCGGAAAAAAGGAAGGCTTAGGCCCGGGCACATGTTTTTGGTTGACACGGGGGAAGGGCGCGAAATTTCCGACAATGAAGTAAAAAGCAAGATTGCCCGCCAAAAGCCATACCGAAGGTGGCTTGAAGAAAACAGAATTGAGCTTCGCGGCTTATTTGACACACCCAAGCTCGTTAAAACTAAGCCGCGGACTATAGCCCAAAGGATGCGGGTATTCGGTTACACACGAGAAGAGCTTCAGATGATTTTGACGCCGATGGCTGCCAATGGCCAGGAGCCGGTGGGTTCTATGGGTAATGATACGCCTCTTGCGGTGCTTTCCGATAAGCCGAAGCTTTTGTTCAATTACTTCAAACAACTCTTCGCACAAGTAACAAATCCGGCGATTGACCCTCTTCGTGAAGGGCTGGTTATGAGCCTGATGGTGTTTACCGGCAAAAAACGAAATCTTCTGGCCGAGACCCCACAGCATTGCAGGCAGCTTAAGCTGCCGCATCCTGTTCTGACCAGCGAAGATATTGAACGGCTGCGTTCTGTCAACAGGGACGATTTTAAGGTTGCTACGGTTTCGTCTGTTTTTGAAGCCGACACTTCTGACCCGGCAGGCAGTCTCGGTCGCGGATTGAATGAGCTTATTAATGCCGCTGATACGGCAATCAACGAAGGGGCCTCATTAATTATCATAAGCGACCGTAATATTTCTGAAACCAAAGCACCTATTCCTTCATTGCTGGCAACAGCGGCGGTTCACCATAACCTGCTGAAAAGCGGAAAGCGCTGCCAGGCCGGTTTGATTATCGAGAGCGGCGAGCCGAGAGAGGTTATGCATTTTTGCCTTTTATGCGGCTTCGGTGCCAACGCATTCAATCCATATATGGCATTTGAAATACTTAACCAACTACAAAAGCAGGGCGAATTGCCAACCTCTATGGAACCAGTCCAGATAGCAGACAACTATATTGCTGCAATTAAAAAGGGCATCCTGAAAACGATGAGTAAGATGGGTATTTCAACCCTTCGCAGCTATACAGGCGCCCAGTTGTTCGAAGCGATTGGATTAAATCATGGTTTTATAGATGAATATTTTACCGGCACAAGCTCAAGAATCGGCGGAATCGGACTCCAGGAGGTAGCACAGGAAGCAATCACCCGCCATAAGTCGGCATTTGAGCAGCGCCCTCCCGGGGCGCTCGAGCTGGACTTTGGCGGTGAATACCATTTCAGACATAACGGCGAACAGCATCTCTGGAATCCGACAACAATATCAAAACTTCAGTATGCCGTTAAATACGATGATTCGAAAGCCTACGATGATTATGCACACGCCGTAAACGATCAGTCTAAAAAACTCTGCACACTGCGGGGGCTGTTCGAGTTTACTCCGTCTCAGCCTGTTTCAATTGATGAAGTAGAATCTGCCGGCGAGATAGTCAAGAGATTCTGTACGGGTGCGATGAGTCACGGCTCCATAAGTAAAGAAGCACACGAGTGCATGGCTATAGCTATGAACCGCCTGGGCGGGATGAGCAACACAGGTGAAGGCGGAGAGGACCCTTCAAGATATATACCGGAGCCAAATGGCGATTCTAAGAATTGTGCTATCAAACAGGTAGCCAGCGGCAGGTTTGGCGTTACAATAAACTACCTCGCTAACGCTAAAGAACTACAAATCAAAATTGCTCAGGGAGCAAAGCCGGGCGAAGGCGGACAATTGCCGGGGCATAAAGTAACAAAAGAAATCGCCGAAATGCGATTCTCGACGCCGGGCGTAACGCTGATATCTCCGCCTCCTCATCATGACATATATTCGATTGAGGATCTTGCACAACTCGTTTATGACCTTAAGTGCAGCAATCCGGGAGTCAAAGTATCGGTGAAACTGGTTGCCGAGGTCGGCGTGGGCACTATTGCCGCAGGCGTTGCCAAAGCCAACGCCGACGAGGTCCTTATCAGCGGCCACG
>CBDURK010000501.1:0-1977 GCA_965369645.1 uncultured bacterium
GTCTCTGGCGTAACAAATACAAGTGGTGGAATCAGCTTCACAACACCATGGGTAAGCAGTTCGGTTACATTCACAATCAATAAAGTGATTATAGGCAGTATAGAATACGATTTTGCCGGAACAAGAAGTGCTTCCATAGGAATTTAGAGAGACAAAAGATATCGTATAAAAACAATCCCTCGATACTGGAGCATAAAACTCCGGCTTATCGAGGGATTCTATTTTATATGGATTATTTTACCTCAGGAAACTAAAAAGCTCCCCAATCCTGCTTTCCCGGAATGTAGTAGCTCGGACAAATAAAGCGGAACATATTTGAAATCTTCAGCATTTTATTAAGCTTAGCCTGGTCTTCTGCTTCCATCGCGGCCAATTCACCACCAAAGATTTCCGAGAAATATTCTTCGGCCGCTTTGTGTCTTTCCTCTTCCGTATTGAAAAGACTGCGAATTTTGCTTAGCTCACCGGCATCCAGCCAAAAACCAGCACAACCAGGACATTCATCCACTTCGACTTTCTTTTTAACACTGAAGAAATGACGCATCATTACAATATCGTCGCAGGTCGGGCACATTAATCTCTTTGTACGGTCGATAACGATACTTTCATCCTGCTCTATATCTAATAGAGCCTCACCAACGGACTCGTGTGGTTCATCGAATTTCTGTATCTCATAATTATCAAACCAGATACCGCCACAGCCGCCCTGGCATACATCAACCACCACATCTCCTACGGTCTTCTCCTGTAATATATTTCCACAAGCAGGACAGTTCATAATTATTTATCCTCCCAAAAAGGCTAATAATACACTATCACAATATTTGTCGGTATATATCGGCAAAAAAACGCTATTGCTCAAGACCAAAAATCTCAAGCCATTGCCCGGTTTCGCTCTCGCTTAATCCTCGGCGTTTAGCTGCCGGTTCTTTTGTCATTTTTTTCCGACTCAATTGTTTCTGCATATTATTCCAGAAAACCTCCGACTTTATCGATGTTGCTTTTCTGGCCCGGGCTGCTTTTCGCAATCTCCGGTCGCTGCTGACAATTTTCAACCTTCTTGGTGCTGTGTTTACACTTATTTTATCCTCGATTACAGTATCAGTATCGGTACCTGAGCCTGAAAAAAAGACCTCCAGATTGCTAATATCCTCGAATCCGCTTTTATCAGGGGGCCCGATACCGTCAAAAATAATTTCACCGCTTTGGCCTGTTAGCCTCAAATAACTACCGATAATATGGCACAACCGAACATCACTTATTGGTCCGGAATCCGGGTCATCTTTTTGAACTGAGTGTAACAGATTATGACCATCAATAAAAAACATGATTCAAAATGCGTGTACTTTGAACTCTCAACTACTCGCTATCGGCTCTCGGATTCAAATCTTATTTCCCCGCCGACGATTGTTGTCTCAACCTTGCCTTTGACTTTCCAGCCGTGATATGGACAGTTCCTGCTCTTGGAACGGAATTTGTTTACGTCAATTTCATACTCAGCATTCGGGTCGATAATAGTAACATCTGCCTGTTTGCCCTTACCGAGCGTACCCTTATCTACACCGATTATCTTAGCTGGCTTTTCCGCCATCAAACGAATCAAGCCGGGCCAGTCCAGAACACCCGGCTCAATCAGTGCTTTAACATAAAGACCTAATGCACATTCCAGAGACGCTATACCGAAAGGAGCAGTCAAAAATTCCAGTTCCTTTTCACTTTGCAGGTGCGGTGCATGGTCGGTTGCCAGTGCATCTATAAGGCCTTCGGAAATCGCCTGCTGCAGGGCCTCGACATCTTTTTCCGCTCGTAAAGGCGGATTCACTTTATAGTTGGTATCATACTCAGCACAACATTGCTCAGTTAAAAGTAAATGATGCGGCGATACCTCACAGGTAATCGGCAGAGAATCTTTTTTGGCGGCCCTTATCAGTTCGACCGATCCGGCTGTCGATATATGCTGGGCGTGGTAACGAACTT
>CBDURK010000502.1:0-1968 GCA_965369645.1 uncultured bacterium
CCGGCTTTTCCAAACTGCTCGATTTTATCCATATCTCCGAGAAGCTCTTGTAGGATTTGTGCCAGTGCATCGACGTTATTATCCGGAGCCAGCCGGCCTGTTATGCCATCTTTGACCAGTTCTGGAATACCTGAAATAGCAGTTGACACTACCGGTACCTCACATGCCATTGCCTCCATCATCGCAACGGGAATACCGTCCATGTCACCATCGGACGTCTTAACGCAGGGCATAAGAAATACAGATGCCTGGCTAAACAGTTCTGTCAATTGGTCGTTTGGCCTGGCTCCGAGTAACCTAACATAATCAGCCAGATTCAGCCGTTCAATCAATTCCTCAAGGGCCCGGCGCTGAGGTCCATCTCCTGCAATTTCGAACAGGAATCTTACATTATTATCCCGCAGTTTCGCACAAGCTCTTATCGCAATGTCCAAACCCTTTTTGGGACTAAGCCGGCACACACAAACTATTCTACCGGATTCCGGTTGACGAGAAACAGAACTGAATTTTTCCGCGTCTATCCCGCAATGCACAACGCGGCACAAATCGTCAACAGAGTTGCCGCAGGTGTTTCGCAAATATTCGACATTGAATTGAGATATAGAGGCTATGAATTTACATTTGGATAATCGCACTCGTAAACTGCCCGGACTTCTTGTAAAAATGTCAAAAGCATGAACAGTACAGGAGACGGGCAGGTCGGTCAGCATCCCCATCATCAGACCCAGGCTAAGTGACCGGCTGGCAAAATGCACATGTATATGCTCTGCTCCGAAATGTCTGCACTTGTCGGCAAAGCAGCAGCAGGCAGTTAATTCGTAAAGTGCCTTTGCAAATTCGCCAGGACTGTGGACAAGCAAAGCTGCCAGCCAAAAAAGGACTTTCGCAAAACGAATCGGATGTGTGATAACTTCTCTTAAGGTTGCCACTAACTGCGCAAAAATTCCGGGTCGATGAACGGCCCGCTTGTTCCATTTGACCATAACTTCAGACAAATTCTCCAGCGTACCCGGTTTGCAACTGACCAAAGGAAGAACCTGCCATCCGGCTTTTTCGTGCGCTTCGAGTTCGTTGACCACAAAGGTCATACTGATTTTCAAACTCGAAACTATATATGCAGTTTTCATTATAGCTCTATATTAGTCATTTAGAGTTGATATTGATAGCGACCTTATAGCTGCGCATGGTCAGCTCGGCGATATGTTCCCAAGCGTATTTGCTTTCGAGGTCAGGGCCGTAGCGGGACTGAAACTTATCGAGGTTATCCAGTGCATTTATAATGGCCTTAGCCAATGGCTCAACAGCACCGGGCTCTACGGCCAAACCGATATTATCTGACGACACAAGCTCTCCCATCGCTCCGATATTGCTGACCACAACAGATTTTTTGTGGGCGTAGGCCCGAAGTAATACTCCGCTCTGTGCCTCAAATTTCAAATAAGGTAATACGACAAGATTGGACGCCGCAAAGAAATAATCCACCTCTTCTTCCGGGATAAAACGAATAAAGGTCCGCACATACTCTGATAATTCGGCTTTGTTTATCATATCGGAATATGACTCGAAATTAAATCTACCCAGAAGGCCGCCGGCGATAACCAGCAAAACTTGTTCATTACGCGCCTTAACAATTTTCAATGCCTTTATAAGAACGTCCAGCCCTTTATTCGGTCGGATTCCTCCAAAGAAAAGTATTATCTGGCGGTCTTGCGGAAGGTTTAATTTTTTCCGTGCATCCATCTGCTCTGGAGAATTTTGCACAGGCATAATTCCGTGGGGGATAACGTCTATACGGTCGGAACAAATCCCCCAATAGTCGGCCAGTTGTCTTTTGCCGTCCTCATAATGGACTATCAAACGCCGGGGGATTTGAAGGCTTCGTTTTATGAACGAAGCTCTGCTGACAAAACGTACATAATGAGGTTTAACATCATGGACGGTAAGTACAACAGGCAATTGCCGTGCTAA
>CBDURK010000503.1:0-1960 GCA_965369645.1 uncultured bacterium
AAGCTGTTTGTTGTTTCAAAAGTCTCAACCGATAATGCAGAAAGAGCGGAGCGTTCCCTGTCCGAATCGCTGCGTCTGCTTAAAACTGATTACCTCGATCTCGTCCACATTCACAGCATCGGCGGTAAAAATATCGACCGCGTCCTCGCGAAGAACGGCGTCCTCGAATATCTGCTGAAGCAGAAGGAAGCTGGCAAGATACGTTTCATTGGAATATCAGGGCACAACAGGCCGCCAAATTTCGTCCGTATGCTCAAGACCGACCAGATTGACGTGATTATGTGCGTAATGAATTACGCTGACAGAAACATTTATGATTTCGAAAGTAAGGTCTTGCCCGAAGCAAGAAAACGCAACGTCGGCTGTGTCGCTATGAAGGTCTATGCCGGGATTAAAGGCGGCTTCCGCAATCACAGAAGCGGCTACGTAGGCTGTGTCACCGAGCCTGCTTATTTGCCAAACGCAATGGCTTATGCCCTCGACCTCGAAGGTGTCAGCGTAGCGGTGGTCGGCCCTTATACGGTTGAGCAATCAATACAAAATGTACAGTTCGCCCGGAAATACAAACCCCTCTCCAACGAGCAGCGCACCTCATTATTGAAGTACGGCAGAAAGCTGGCTCCAAGCCTTGGCCCGCGGTATGGAGCGATATCATAAAACTGATACGTTTCGGCTGTGAATTGTCGGGAAACAGCAAAATATATAATTGGACATATTAGATGGTAAAAAACAAAATTCTACTTTGGACAACCATTACAATCTTGATGATATCGATGCCGGTTTTGGCTGCGGATTGGCCTCAATGGCGAGGGCCGTCTTTTAATGGTTCCACCAACGAAACAAATCTCCCTGATTCCTTCAGCCAAACCGAAGGCGTCGCCTGGGTCAGCCCGCTGCCAGGCCCCAGCGGTGCAACTCCCGTCATCTGCAATTCCCGAGTTTTCGTCAGTTCAACTATCAGAGGAGAAGCAGATTTTGTCGCCCTGTGCTTCGATGCCCGCAACGGCAGACAGTTATGGAAACAACATATTGGCTCGGATACCCGCCGTTTTCCTCGCAATAATGCGGCCTCGCCTTCTCCTGTCACCGACGGCAAATACGTCTTTTTCCTTTACGGCAGCGGCCAACTTGTCGGCTTCGACTATGAAGGGAACAAATTATGGTCGCGCAACATCGAAAAAGAATACGGTAACCTGGCATTGCAGTTCGGATATAGCTCCAGCCCATTTTTATATAAAAACAAACTCTTTATTCTCGTGGTTCGTCGTAACAAGCCTTACCGCAAACCGTGGAGTGATACGCCTCTCGATTCATATCTGATGGCGTTCAATCCGCAAACCGGCAAAACCATCTTTAAACAGCAGCGTAAAACCAACGCATTTGACGAAGGCATGGAAACCTACAGCACTCCAATTCCTTTTGTTCGCAACGGACGCACCGAAATACTAAATACCGGCGCCGACTTCGTAACTGCGCACGACCCGGATACTGGAAAAGAATTATGGCGTTTTGAATATCATACGAATAAAGTTCGAGATACTCGTATCATCCCTTCTCTTGTAACCGGCGACGGCCTGATTTTCGGCACTCGACACAAGCACGGCGGTGTTTTTGCCCTTCAGCCTCCCAATCTGAACAATCAGTCTCAGGCACGCATCATCTGGGATTATCATGGCCCATCCCCCGATGCCAGCACTCCTCTTTACTATCGGAAACGTCTGTATGTACTGAACGGCGTCAAGCAGGGAAAAGTAGTAACCTGCCTTGAGCCGAAAACGGGCCGCGAAATCTGGCAGGGCACAATCGGCGGGCGCGGCCCCTGGCGTGCCTCACTCACCGGCGCAGATGGAAAACTCTACTGCATAAACGAGACCGGCGAAGTCGTAGTGCTCAAAGCAGGCAGTGATGAGTTCAAAATTATTTTCCAGACAAAAATAGACGAGCCGCCAATTCAGTCTTC
>CBDURK010000504.1:0-1950 GCA_965369645.1 uncultured bacterium
TACTTCTTAAATATGGGAATTATGGGACTTTTTTTATAAACAAAACAGCACTGAGGATGAGTAGGAGGAGAGTAATAACACTGCATGTTTTTAAGAATCTTAGATCATGAACTACTAAGATATCGAATAGCTTTTATACTATATGATATAAATATTAATTGAATTTGCCGGAGCTTTTCAATAGTCCTTAAAATTTCTCATCCACTCCGGCCAGTCTTGTGATTGAGCAAAGCCGGCTTTTGTCCAGGGGCCTTTTGTATTGAACTTACGATGCCATTTCAAGGTCCACAACTCTTTTAATCCGACTCGTTTGACCGACCAGTCCAGAAAAAGCCCGTTCAGAAAACCACTGTGTCGATTCATGCAGAAACGCCTGATTTCATCGACACTCCCCCCTGACCCCCAGACATTTGCACAATCTCCATCGTATTCAGGAGGTCTGTCCGTATCTAAGGGGGTGGCGCCTGTTATAGCGCTGTCCCCGAAAAACATCACCTCACTTGCACCTCTTATATTGGTGCTCTTCCAAAGCTGTTCGAGCAATCGTCCGCCCACAACATCTGAAGAGTTCAACACCCATTGGTTGATACCATAACTGCTCGCAAAGGGACGGCCGCTCGCATCAGTAACCGCCTGGTCCCAGGTCTGCTCCCAAGCACCGAATGGCGGCCTGGCGCCGTCTGTGTACAGTTTTGCAGCCGATGGGCAAAGAGTTATCTTCTTTTCCCTGTGGTAGTCCTCTACGAAGTCTCGCCATGTCAGGACTGAAGATGGAAAATATCCACCGGTATCCTCCGTGTACATCGCCCAGATAAGAGACCATTGGTGAAGGTTCGATTGACATGCAACCGTCCTGGCCTGTCTCCTCACTCGCTGAAGGGCAGGCATCAATATCGCCATCAGCAGCGCGATTATGGCAATCACCACCAAAAGCTCTATTAATGTAAAGCCGCTTCTTTTCTGAACCACTGTTCTCCTTCTTTTTTCAAGAGAGAATAGATTATGCCGGCATCTCTTGAGTAAGTATATCATAATCCGCCACGTTAATACAATATGAGGCATAAATAAACAGATGAACATTTTAGTAATTCATTGCGTATAGATAACATTTGAACTTACGAGAAAAGCTTGATATTATACGAAAAATGATGCTCGGTGACGTAGCTGAGTATGGATATAAAGATTATAAGGAAAACCATGTAAATTATTTTATCTTTTGGAGGAATTAAAGATGTCTACAAGCAGCAGAAGAACCTTAGCATTCACTATCGTCTCTGTAGTCGTTGTTTTGTTCGCAAACATCGCTGTTGTCCAGGCAGCCGACTGGCCTATTTATAGAGGCCCTCAGCACAATGGTATTACCAGTGAAACCGACTGGGTCGCCGATTTTCCGGCCACTGGCCCAAAGCAGCTTTGGAAAAAGTCCATTGGCATTGGTTTTTCCACGATGACAATCAGTAACGGCCGAGTTTATGCGATGGGCAACTCCGGCAAGAGCGGCCCGAATGCCAATCAGGATACCGTGTTCTGCCTAAACGCAAATACCGGTCAAGAAATTTGGAAGCACACCTATTCATGCCCCCTTGAGCCGAAATACTATGAAGGCGGCACACTGTCAACCCCCATCGTCGATGGCAAAGTCGTATATACCATAAGCAAGATGGGACACCTGTTCTGTCTTGATGCCGCTACTGGCTCGGTAAAGTGGCAAAAGAATATGAACAAGGACCTCGGCTTCAAGCTGCCCACATGGCACTTTTCCGGCTCACCCTTTATTGTTGGCAATATGCTGATACTAAACCTCGGCGATGCAGGCGTTGCGCTTAACAAAACAAACGGCAGTGTCATCTGGGACAATGGCAAAGGCATCTGCGGCTATGCCACACCCGTACCCTTCACTATGGATGGCCAAAAGAGCGTCGCTATGTTCACAGCTTCTCATATCCAGGG
>CBDURK010000505.1:0-1919 GCA_965369645.1 uncultured bacterium
GAAAACAACATTGTCCAAATGCATCATATTATTTTGACAGCAAAAATAAAAGGAGCACTATACAGATTATTTTATTTTCATAAGCTATCGAGAGTTCATTTTTCCGGAAAGAAGGGATAACAATGAAAACAAGAGCTTTCACGCTAATCGAGCTTCTGGTGGTAATCGCAATTATAGCAATCCTTATGGCGATTCTCATGCCCGCTTTACAGAGGGTGAAAAATCAAGCCAAAGGTACCGTATGTATTCAGAATTTACGCACAATGACACTGGCCTGGATTATGTATAAGGATGACAATGATGATGAACTGGTCAAGGGCACAACAGGTCAAACGGATGGGAGCTGGGTATTAAATCCTTCCGGCGATATGGTAGAGGACAAGAAGGAGGCCTTAAGAAATGGTGCGCTTTTTCCCTATGTCAGCAGCACTGTGGACGTATATAGCTGCCCCGCCGACTTGAGGCAGAAAAATCCTGAGATATATGCTTTTCGCAGTTACTCTATTACCGGCGGTTTAAACGGAGTAAACCCGGCAGGCGCCTGGGAGATTATTCCTCACATAAAATATACCGAAATAAAAAGACCCTCCAGCAAATATGTCTTTGTGGAAGAAGCGGACCCACGAGGATATAACAATGGTTCCTGGGTTATGAATCCTAAGTCAAAAGGATGGGTTGACCCATTCGCAATCTGGCACAGCAGATCACAAAGCACTTTGGGATGGGCTGACGGCAGTGCGGAAATGCACCGATGGCTGAGTAAAAGTGTAATTGATTGGTGCAAACAGGCCTGTGATGTAACAGCAAGACAGACATTCAGTTTCTATCTGCCCCGCGCTGACGATGACGTCGAAGACTTCACATTTATGCTGAATGGTTATGCGTATAGAAGCCTTCAATAGCGCCGGCGCCCTGCTGAGCAAGACAACCTTATAGAGTATCATCAGGTTGTGAATAACGAACTTATCGGTCCTTAGGGGACAATGTTTTAGCATAAATTCGTTTGATCGGCACTTCTTTGAGTCGCCTACCAATGGTTCAGGGGACACTTACCGGAACTTGCCTTTACTAAAGCTATGTTCTTTATTTGCCGATACTTATGATATAAGAAGGCTATCGGTTTATCCGTACCAATCAGACTTTAACATCAATACATCCGGCGCGGCTAAGACTATAAGAAGATGGTTTCGGTAGAAAACGCAGGTATGACAGTGAGGCTGTGTTTGATTATTCGCGCAGCCGACGGGGACGGAGTCCAACCAAATCGACTATTGGTTAATCAATAATGCCAAAACGATTCTTTATATTATTTATATTGGTATATGGCTGTAACATGGTTATAGCCGGACAAAATCTGGCACTGCGCAAGAGTTATACGCTTAGCGCCAAACCCAATTATTATTTGTGCACTGATAAATCCGATGCGATTCAACTCACGGACGGCAGAACCATCGGCAGTCAATGGACAAAAAAAAGCACCGTAGGCTGGCAAAGTGCTGAACCGGCTGTGGAAATTGTGATAGACCTCGGCAAAAAGTTCGCCATCAACGAAGTGCGCATTCACACTGTCGGTGGGGGCTTCGCAGATGTAGAGTTTCCTGAATTTGCTGCGGTGCTGCTAAGTGATAATGGCCGGGAGTTCCGATTTGCAGGAGTTGTAAGTAGTAAATATTTGGCAAATGTCAGAGCACGTGGATATCGCGGAGCCTCGCGCACGATGAGGGTTGGAAATATAAACGCATCTGGACGATACGTTAAACTCGTAATCAGGCCAAATTGGCGATATGTGTTTCTTGATGAAGTAGAGGTATTCGGTGATTCGCTTTCGGCTGTAAACAATATAAAACTCAGGAACAATCTCGAAGTATTCAATTCTTCTGAGGAGCTTTTAAGTAAAGTCGAGGATTATTTACATTTGA
>CBDURK010000506.1:0-1911 GCA_965369645.1 uncultured bacterium
GTTTGTGTGACATCCACAGCGCCATTAGCCGGGTTAAGTGCCGCAACAGCACCTTCAGTTGTAAAGCTCCAGACGTTGCCTTTTTGCGTTTCGACGGCATCGAACTCATCGACTCGCCAGTAGTAAGTCTTGGCCAACTCAAGCGGGCCGGGATCATAGGTTGTAGATCCCCATGGTGGATTGCCTGTGGCGTTGCTCACATCGTCAAAATTGTCACCGAAGTACACATAGTGTATTATCGAACCGAAACCCGGCGTCCAGCTAAGATCGCCATTGAGATCTACAGCCTCGGCACCATCAGCGGGATTAGGGAAGTAGGCTGTCTTTGGAGGAATACTAAAGCTCCAGACAGGACCTTTCCACGGACTGTTCGGTTCAGTGTCATTTACCTCGTCAATTCGCCAGTAGTATGTCGTACCCGGAATCAGGCCGTCAGGAAAAGCGAATCCGGGAAAGCCGGCAATAGTGTACGTTGCGACCTGGTTGCCCAGAAACGTACTCTCGGCACTGGCGTCCACATCGTTAAAATTGTCACCTAAATAAACATCATGCGAGACGGCGAAATCCCCCGGCGACCAGCCAAGGGTAATCCATGTGTCACTGTAAAGAGTACCATCCTTCGGGTCGGGGCCCCAGGCCCATGGAAATGCTCCGAGACCCTGCATAATAACTGGAATCTCCGGAGCTGTAAGGACTTTGTCAAAGAACATAATGTCGTCAATGACGCCCATTGCACCATTTGCCGACGGAATATATGTGAAAGTTTCCAGACCGAAACGTGGATTTGGATCAAGTGCCGGTAAAGGACCTAATACAGGCGCTCTTGATATCTCTTCGCCGTTGAGGTACAGGATAGCCGGGCCGCCGCCAAATTCCCATGTCACAGCGAGATGAAACCATGTATCGGCAAAAATAACGCCTGCCGGATCAATCTCGATGCCCTGATAGTCGGCATCGGTGGCATCCTCCAGATAGAATCCGAAGTCTTCCGGATTGATGTCGGCATGGTCTGCGCCCTTTGATATGAAGAAGTATATACCGCCCAGGCTCGCATCGAAAAGCCTGTAATCCGCCGGGTCTGAACCATCCCAGTCCGGTTTGAACCAGAAGGCCAAAGAGCCTATTGGAGTTATCACGTTGGGAACCTCGATGTAGTCGTCCACCCCGTCGAGGTAGATACCCCCGTCCAGTTTTCCCTGTGTTCTTGTTCCTCCTTCCAGAGTGCCATTATTGCCGTTGCCGCTGGCATCTCCGACAGCGGTCCCTGAAGCTTCATCTAAGCGCCAATGGGCGATAAGGCCGGGAACACCGGCATGAGCTGTACTTGACAGAGCCAGGCTGAGCACAAAAATACACGTAACTAAATAAACAACTTTTCTAAACATAATAATCCTCCTTAAAAAAGTTAAAATGACCGTGCTTTAGCCACACACCAAAACATCTTTTCTTAATAGTAAGAATTTTCAGTTGATATGAAAAAAATAACACAAGTGCACAAAATTCTCACAGAAAACTCTGCGCCATGCATAATATTCCTCCTCTATGAAAACTATCCGAAACGTGCCTGCAAAAAGAACTCAAAAACCACAGGTGCCTGACTGTGCGTGAACAGGTATCATTAATATTATCTATACAAAATTACCCACCCTCTCGTCAAGGAAAATCCTCACATGATTACCGCTAAACTTTCAGAAAATCAATACCACAAACCACGGTAGTGGCCGAATCAGGTATCAATTAAAAAAGGCTGATACCGAGCTATTCAGTATCAGCCTCGAAATAGCGAAGCTTACTATATTAATCGCACAATCTTACTTAACAGTTCAATCCCGGCTTACGGTGCCGGTGCATACAACCGAATATCGTCGAAGTACATCATCCCTGCGCCGCCGGCAACGGGATTATTCCTGT
>CBDURK010000507.1:0-1897 GCA_965369645.1 uncultured bacterium
CGGCGACGACCTGTTTACCCTTAAAGAAGGGCGCATCGCAGGTGCCGCAATAGCTGACGCCCGCTCCGGCGTTGCGGAACTCTTCTTCGCCGGGGACGCCGAGTTTGCGATAGTCGCTGCCGGGCGTTAAAATCACGGCCCTTGCGGTGTATTTGTCCTTGTCGCAATAGACGGCGATAGTGCCGTCTTCGAGTTTTTCCAGGCCGGATACTTCAGAGCCGGTCTTTACTTCTGCGCCGAAGCTCTCAGTTTGTTGCTGCATTTGCATAATCAGGCCGGCGCCGTCGATGCGTTCGATGCCGGGGTAGTTTTCGATTCGGTCGGTGTTGATTATTTGTCCGCCGGGCATGAATTTTTCGAGTATCAAAGTTTTCATTCTGTCGCGTGCGGTGTAGAGACCAGCCGCAAGACCGGCCGGGCCGCCCCCAACTATGATGCAATCGTAATTTTCAGACATAAAAAATCCTTTATTCAATCCTTAATTTTTTTTCTAAACAGATTCGTTTGTTTCTTCCTTTTCTTCCTGTATGTGGTTTAGGTTCAGACCGAAGCGGTCGAGCTTTTTCTGGCCTTCATCGTATTGGCTGTAGGCGTTTCGCAGGTGTTTGCCGAGTATGTCCCAGGTGCCGGTGTATTCAGCGAAAGAGGAGTTGAGCTTTTTCAGGTTTTGCCGGATTTCGGCGGCCTGTTTTTCAATCTGGAGGCCGTGCAGGCCCATCGCCACCGTCATAAGATAGGCATATAAAAGATTCGGCGAAACGGGGATTACCTTTTTATCAAAACAATATTGCAGAATATCCCGAGTCTCTCCGAGGTATTTTACTATCGTCTCGTAATAGACGTTCTCGGCGGGTATATACATTAACGCAAAATCAAGTGTGCCCTCGGCGGGCCTTATATAGTCGGCGGCGATTTTGTCGATGTGATTATTTACATCCTTAAGAAATTGTCTGCGAAGTTTTATTTTTTCCGCCTCTTCTTCGGCTTTTACGATTTTCTCAAAAGCCGGCAGCGGGAACTTGGCATCGACGGGCACGGAGAAATCGGCCAGCTCTATCAGGGCGTCAACTGTTTTGCCGTCTTTGAATGTGTACTGGAGTTTGTATCTGTCTTTGGGCAGGATATTGGCAAGGAGATTTTCGAGCGACCATTCGCCCATCTGGCCTCTGAGTTTTGGCGAGCTTAGGATGTCCTGGAGCCGTCTGACTTCTGTTCCAACCTGCATCATCTGTTTGTTTGTGCCCTGCAGTTCGCCTATCTGCTTATTGAGCCGGTCGAGGACCTCCTGGCCGGCCTGCATGTTTTTGCCGATATTTGTCTGGCCGTCCAGAAGGGATTTCTGGAGTTTGTCTTTCGTGTTGTCCTGAGAGCTTTTGAGGGCTTCCAACTGTTGCTGCAAAAGGCCGAATGAGGCCTGCTGGCCCGCCATTTTCTCTGCGTTGGCGGAGTTCGAGATAATGAGCCAGACCAAAAGCCCCAACACAGCCAATACCAGAACAATAATTACAACAGTTAAAATCAACTCCATAGTGTTCCTCAAAAAGGAATTCTGATTATAGATTCTACAGGGCCGTTCGTCAAAGACTAAAGGTGATAGTCGAGTTGGGACAAAAAAATATTGATATGTGCGTTGAACCTTTGTATTGTCCTGATGTAGGGGGGGTAATTGAAATCTGGTGTGGATGGGCTTTTTTCGATGGAAGTAATAGAATCAGTAATATTCGATTGGGGAGGTGTTCTGATAGAAGACCCCGCTCCGGTTCTGGTGAAATATTGTTCGGAGGCTTTGGCTGTATCGAAAGAGGACTATATAAAAGTGTACGATAAGTTCGGAGGGGATTTTCAAAAAGGTGTAATCAGCGAAGAAGAGTTCTGGGAAAGAATGTGCGGCGGATTA
>CBDURK010000508.1:0-1878 GCA_965369645.1 uncultured bacterium
CAAAATTGAATATTGATCGTTAATCGAAATGTACAAAACTTATCCGCAAAGCACACAGCTTTCATTTCCAGCCTTGTGGCTTGCATAAAACCTCCTCTTATTACAAAAACTACGAGATATGCACCCACAGGAAGGCTAAAATTCATAGATGCCTGACTACACAGGCGCAAATATCACTATATTATCTATACCAAATTTGCTGCCATTTCGTCAAGGATAATCTTTTAATTGAGAAAATTAGGTGTTTGCGTAATCGTTCACACCCAACGTCTAAAACGATTTTTCTTTTGTTGAAGTTCTTCTGGGAAAGTCAAAATCACCGGACAACAACACACTTCATCTGCTTCTGGTCACGAATCAGCAGCTTGCCATCGACAAGGGCCAGAGGACCCCAGCATTCCCTTGTATCGAGCAGCTTAATGCTTGCCAGTTCCTTATAGCCCGCAGGATCAGGTTCAATAAGATACAGAATCCCCTCTCTGCCGTCGATGCTGAAGATCAGACCGTCGGCCAGAATGAAGCCGCCCTTATCGAATACAGGTGAACGTCCTGTTTTCCACTTGACCTTGCCATTCAGGTCCATACACACCATCCCATCTCGCCTTGTATTCGTTGAGCAGTGGGCATACAAATGACCCTTGTAGAGAACAGCCGGATGAACATGTGTGCCGAAATCGTCGGTCTTATACAGTTCCGTGACGCTATATGTCTCGCCTTTCTTCTCGACCTTTATCATAGCTGAGCCGGCCTCATACCCGCCGGTTATGAACAGCCGCCCATCACCAATCTCCGTGACATTGGGAACTGGAATTCGACAACTCCAGCCTTCATATATCCAGAGCCTCTTACCAGTATCGGGATCCATTCCCAAAACCGCGCCGCCTGATCCGTCTCTGGAACCGGCCGTGATCATAACTAAATGCTCTTCGCCGTCGATATCCACAATAGACGGACTTACATAGCCAACACTTCCCGGAAGTGCAGGTGAGGCCCACTTTACCTGACCGTTAGTCTTGTCATACGCAACGACTCCTGCCTTTTCAGTCTGAGATGCCAGGATTAGTGACTCCCTGTAAATCAGCGGGTTCTGGCTGATGGCCCACCTCGGTACATTGTCGTCGGTGAAATCCTTCCATACGTTTCTGTTCCAGACGGGCTTGTGTGTCCGTACGTCAAAACAATAGACATCACCGAATGACCCACATGTATATAGGTAACTGCCTTCAAGCGCAGGAGTACTTCGAGATCCGGGGTGGCTAACCCTGCCTGGTACTTCGTACGTATAGGACCACTGCTCCTTGCCCGTATCAAAATCAAGGCAGCGCAGCACGTCCTGCTTACTGCGAATACGATCCAGGACATAAATTTTGCCATCACTTACAGCCGCTCCGCCATAGCCCGGCCCAAGGGATACCGTCCACAGTACTTCCGGACCGGCCTTGGGCCACGAACGCAGCAGCCCTTTTTCCGGCGATGTCGCATTTCGATTTGGCCCAAGATACTGCGGCCAATCCGCTAAAGTGCTGCAAGCTATCATCATTACAATTACTGCAATCAACATCAAGTTAGTCTTCATCTTATTCCTTTCTGTTAAAAATAATTAAATCTCCATTCCAATCAATTCGCTTCAAGGTGTTTCTTCAATCTTCGTATAATGAAGAAAAACGCACGAAAATCAAGCAACCGGTATATAGCTGAAATCTGCCATACAAACGATTCAAAAACCTACACTTCCATCAATTTACAGGTTCATCTCAACAATATCAGGCATTTCCAATTTAATTGGATAGTCATTCACCATTAGTTATAGACGCTTTTACCCGTAAATATATTGCAAAAAAAAATAAAAACCTCCACGGCTTGCGAAAAAATGTAAAG
>CBDURK010000509.1:0-1873 GCA_965369645.1 uncultured bacterium
CTTTGCTCGCTTGCGTTGTTCATCAAAGCAAAGGTTTATGACAATACGGTAAAGCCAAGTTGTGAACCTGGCTTTCGGCTTGTAGTTTTTTGCCGCCCTGAAAATCCTCAGAAATGTTTCCTGAGTAACATCCTCAGCTCTGTGCCAATCTCCGAGGACACGGTATGAGAGTGATAAAACTTTGTCCTGATGCTTCCTTACAATATCACCAAGGGCGGACATGTCGCCTTTGGCCAGACGAGTCATCAATTCAGTGTCATTTGATTTGTCATTTGTCATGGCAGAGATTCAATTCATGGTCTTAATCAAAAATATATGTCCTTATACTACTTCTATATATTTCAGATTCAAGCAAAAATAATTTCAAGAAAGACCGCAGGTTGTAGATGGCTCTATTCGTTAAAGGGATGACCGTATAAAAATGTTCCGGAATCAGATACGGATGTAATGAACAGTTTGATTAACAAATTATTGTAAGGAGAAATGAAATGAAAGTTAAAACACTACTGATTGCCGTCGCTATACTAACTGTAATGGCTGGTATAACAGTCGCAAATCTCGCCGGGCAACAGCAAAGAGCTTCGCGGCCTTTGCCGGCGGCAGTTCAACTGACAGAGGCTGAAGAGGAACACATTTTGTATATGCGTGAAGAAGAGAAGCTTGCACGTGACGTCTATCTGACCATGTACGAACTCTGGGGGGCTGAAATTTTCGCAAATATAAGCGATTCTGAACAGCGACACATGGATGCCATCAAGAACCTCATCACAAGATACGGCCTGGTGGACCCGGTTGTCGATGATGCGGTAGGTATGTTCACCAATCAAGATTTTGAGATTCTTTACGACGAACTCGTAGCTGATGGATCTGTCTCTCTGGAAGAGGCACTGAAAGTTGGTGTACGTATCGAAGAGCTTGATATTGCTGATCTGAAATTGGCGCTGCAAGATACCTCTATGCGAACTGTGAAACGGGTTTTCCAAAACTTGCTTAACGGCTCATACAACCACCTCAGCGCCTTTGAAAGAAATATAGAGACGGGCGGAACGGAATGCCAGGGGCAATTCGGGCTGGGCGACGGTACGTGCCAGGCAGATGAGGCAGGTGGTATGATGCGTCGGGGCAATCGAAGAGGCGGTAACAGGAGGGGTGCAGGCAATGGCGGCTTTGGTTCAGGAAGATGGAATCGTGATCGGCAGACGGATAGATTGGCACCACCGGAGTAAGCCGGTAGTTTATAACACCCTAAAGAAAACATTTCACAAAGGGGCTGCATGTTACTATGCAGCTCCTAATTTATTACATCGTCATACAATGACACCGGGCTATTGTTATCCTGCTGATATGAGTTTAGTGTGCGATGTAGTTTTGAAAAAGTCACACAGTCGAAGATTTTTTTTATAGAAGCTAAAATATTTCGCAGGTTTTGACACCTTGTCTTCGTTAAATATGTGGACGTGCAAAACTCGAGTGTTGCGAATCCATTTGAAAAAAATAAAAAGAAGAATCAGCATTGCTTCGCAATGAGAATCAAACTGAAACGATAAGAATTAAGGAGAACAAAAATGAGAACGAAAATGAAAACGAGAATGTCAGTAGTTATCATTCTACTTGCCGTTGTTGCAGTGGGATTTATCGCTGTCCCTGCAAACGGAGGCACAAACGAGACCCGTAGAGCTCGCAGAGACCGACGGTTTCAGGCACTTGCCTCTCTCAAAGCACCTATCGACCAACAGCTACCCTATGACGAACCCATAGGTGAAGGTCGTGGATTAGGAGCCGGCAGAGGCAACTGGATGGGCGGTCCTGGTGAAGGACGCGGCAGAGGCCAAGACGTCAATCAAGGCCGTGGAGCAGGCAGAGGCAACTGGAT
>CBDURK010000510.1:0-1872 GCA_965369645.1 uncultured bacterium
GTATTCGTTATTTATGCTTATAATAACGAATTGGCCCGCTTTTCTTGATTGAGCAACCAGCGGCGCCTCGATTTCAGCGGTAAAAACGTTCTCTGAAAGTTGTTTTTTAGATATTATTTTGTGCGACATTTTTGCTTCTTTCAGACTAAGATTCCCAAAATAAAAATTATCGGATAGGCAGGTCTGTTTGTCAAGAATTATTGTACTCGAGGTAGTGAAAAAGGTGTATGCAGAATTGACATAGCGACTATCCGGCATTTACTCTGGTGAACCAATCAGAGTTTGAGGCTTACACAGCCATTTGCCCCTGATTTGCTCTCTAAGGCCTATGGTCTTCAGCAGATTGAATTTCTTCTTGTTCCTGCTTTAGCGGAGAAACCATTGAGCTGACTTTGGAGGCAAATTCAGTAATTGCCAGAGGTGGCGATTTTTGCTGTGCGGCCTGGGCAGGCTTGTCGTTGTCAGCCTCTGCGGCGATGATGGCTTTTTGCACAGCCTGCTCGGCGGGTTCGTCGGTAAGGGCCCGCAGGTAAATAGAAGAGGAGCCCTGCTGCTCGACCCAGGCCAATTTCTCTCGAATCAGTTCCAGAAGTGCAAGGAATAATCCGATCAGTGCAAGGCGATTGTTTTTGGCCTCGAAAACGCGCTCGAAAGTCAGCGAGCCTTCTGTTTGCAGCCGGTGTAAAATTTCTATCTGATATAAATCAATGGGCGTATCGTCTGTGATATGGCTGATATCGCCGACTGTCCCGGTGGCCTTGCATACCGAATCAAAGGCTTCGAGCAGGTCCCAAATGCTGACCTGTTCAATATCAACCTCGGGCTCAGTAGTCGGCTTTAGCTGTTCGACAATAGTGGCCGGACGAGGGAAGCGTTCTTGTTGCTCGTCTGCGGCGGCATTAAGAAGATTAGCGGCATCCTTGAACTTTTTGTATTCCAGAAGCTGACGGATAAGCTCTGCGCGGGGGTCATTCAGGTCATCTTCTCCGAGCAAACCGGACTCAGGTTCTGCTTTCGGCAGAAGCATCGCAGATTTTATCTGCATCAATGTTGCCGCCATAACTAAAAAGTCGCCGGCCAGGTCAATGTCGAGACTCTTGAGTATTTCAATGTATTGGATGTACTGGTTGGTTATTTTAGCGATGGAAATATCGTAAATGTCCACCTCTTCTTTGCGGATCAGATACAAGAGCAAATCCAAAGGCCCGGCGAATATATCAAGATTTACACGGTAGTCGGCCAATTATTGCTCCTGTTTGTTTTGCGATTCCAAAATCTCTCGTGCCTTCTGGGCTTGGCTTTCAGGAACTTGCAGTTCCGGGCCTTCGATGGCTGGCAGTGAAAATACATTTGAAGCATCCTCGCCGGTTGCAACTGCTTCAATTCCATAATCGGCGAGCAATTGCTTGGCCATTTCAGCTTCTATATAACCTGGAAATTGTGCTATTGTAACAAGTTTATCATCCATAATTACTTCCTCGATTACTTCCTCAAACCGACGGCCTGACGGGCTTTTTCAAGTGTTTCTCCGGCCACTGCTTTAGCCCGCTCGGCGCCGCTGGCAAGGACCTCTTTAACATAGTTTATATTATTTTCAAGCTCACTTCTTTTCTCTCGGAACGGCTGAAAATAATCTAACATCAGCTCTGCGAGACGTTTTTTTGCCTGCCCGTAACCCATACCGCCGTTTCGGTATTTGTTTTCCCATTCGACTAATTCCTCCGGCGAGGCGACCAGCTTCAAAAGTGCAAAGACATTGCATTTATCAGGGTCCTTGGCCTCTTCAACCGGGGTGGAATCGGTAACGATTTTCATGATCTTCTTTTTGGCGCTTTTCTCGGGCTCGAATATTTCAATAGTATTTCCGTAACT
>CBDURK010000511.1:0-1870 GCA_965369645.1 uncultured bacterium
ACAACTCTGCGTATAGCAATGGGTTCGGCTTCACTGGCCCAGGCCGGCCAAACCATATCTTTCACCGGCGATGAACAAATCCAGACCCGCCATGTCGGGCCCTTAATGGATGCTCTTAGCCAGCTCGGCGCTAAATGCACAAGTCTCAAAAACAATGGCAAAGTGCCGGTTGAAATAACGGGAAAACTGGCAGGTGGAAAAACCACCATTGCCGCAACCACAAGTCAATATCTATCCAGCTTGCTCTTGTGCGCACCCTTGGCATCCAAAGATACCTTGATAGACGTTACACTGCTAAACGAACCGGGTTATGTACAAATGACACTCGACTGGCTCGACAAACAGCAGATCCAATACGATAACCAGCAGATGCGTACTTTCAAAATCAAAGGCAATCAAAGCTACAAGGCTTTCGATGCCGCAATCCCCGCCGACTTTTCCAGTGCCACATTCTTCCTTTGCGCTGCCGCCATATCAGCAGAGCAAGTAACACTGCTCGGGCTGGATTTTACAGATAGTCAGCCGGATAAAGCAGTGGTTGACTACCTAAAAGCTATGGGAGCCGATATTTGTATTGGCCCGAATTCAGTAACAGTTAAAGCAGCGACACTCAAAGGCACGGAGCTTGATATGAACAAGACCCCCGATGCACTGCCCGCTATGGCTGTTACCGCTGCTTTTGCCGAAGGCACAACCAAACTGCTAAACGTCTCCCAGGCACGCAGCAAAGAGACCGACCGAATCAAATGTATGGCCGAAGAGCTAAAAAAAATGGACATAGATGTTGAAGAATTGCCGGACGGCCTTATAATAGGCCCCAGTAAGCCCAAACCCGCTGAACTACACGGCTGGGCTGACCATCGAATCGTAATGGCATTGTCCCTGGTGGGCCTGAACATGGATTCTCAATGCACCATAGACACCGCCGAGGCAATCAGCGTTACGTTTCCCGGTTACGTGAAATTGATGAAGGATATCGGTGCAGATATGGAAGTACTAAATGCACCTTAATCCGAATAAATATCAAAATATAAACTACTGATAATGATTAATATTTAGGAGAATAAGTAAAAATGATTGGTTGTCACATAGGACGAATGTTTCAGGTAACCGTAGCCGGAGGTTCTTATCAGGAAGGCCTTACCTCCATCGTGCATGGTGTTCCGCCCGGCACGTTACTGACCGAACAGGAAATATATGGCGATCTGCTTCTTAGAAAGCCCGGCTCAGATGAGTTGAGTAGTCCTCGAAAAGAGCCGGACCTTCCGATTATCTATTCAGGTATAAATGTAGCGGACACTATCGAGGGTGCCGGAAATAAAAATCACACCAACGGTACACCTTTGGCAATTCTTATTCCCAACCTAGACCGCCATTTCATTCACATCAAACAATACCAGGACACGAATCGCACACCACGCCCGGGTCATGCATCCTATGCTTCCTTCAAAAAGTACGGCCCGGATGATGACGCTATAGGCGCCGGTATTTTCAGTGGACGTTACACCTCGACCATCGTGGCCGCCGGTTACGTCGCTAAAAAAGTCCTGAAGAAATGCGGTATCGAAGTGTTTTCCTATGTAAGGGAAATAGCCGGCGTCCGATGCCCCGACGTCGCCGCCGACAAGGCCTTTCAATATACCAATGATTACAAAAAAATGCGTCACGACCTCGACCCGTTTTATCAGGAGATTTATGCTAAAGGCCGCATAAATATGGATATGAGATTTCTGGAAAAGACCAGAATATTAGCCGAGATTGAACAGGAAATCGATGCTATTCGCGATAAGGCCCCGAAAATGTCTGCCAAAGCTGTACGGGACAAATATAACGTACACTCAATAGTAAACTGTCCTGATATAGATGCCGC
>CBDURK010000512.1:0-1842 GCA_965369645.1 uncultured bacterium
TGGAAAGCGAAGTTGAAAAACTCGGTTTGGCAAACGTGGAAATTTTATCCTCCGTACCGAAACGAGAGCTGTCCGAATTTTATGCCGCGTCTGATACAGGGCTTGTGATAATTGGTAATTACCCGATTATAGAGCACAATTCAGCTAATAAATTTTTCGATTCTTTAAGCGCCGGTAAGGCTGTACTGATAAATTATTCCGGTTGGCAAAGAAAGATTCTGGAAGAAAACGAAGCGGGCTTCGGCTGTGATTTGTGCAATCTTGATCAATTTGTCGAAAAAGTGCTTTACCTGAATTCGCACAGGCAGCAGATAAAACAAATGGGACAAAACGCCCGAAGAGTCGCCGTCGAAAAATTTAGCAGAGACCGACTGGCAAAACAGGCCCTGGAGATAATTTCTGCATTGAAAAAATGAATGAGACTCAAAGCCAGATAGAATTTAAAGATATCCATATTGATTATGCCCAGCAGGTCGCCGCATTACATATTCAATGTATAAGGACCGGCTTTATCAGCTCTATGGGTATTGATTTTGTGACTTACCTGTATGAAGCCATCGTTCAAAGTAATTCGAGTTTCGGCGTTGTCGCAGTCAGAAACGGCAAAGTGCTCGGCTTCGCAACATTTACCACAAATATCAATACACTTTACAAATCTATCGTTTGGAGAAAAGGGCTGAAATTTGCATTACTTTTGGCAGGTCATATATGTTCCCTGAAGCGTGTAAAAAGGATGTTCGAAACTCTGTTTTATCCGGCCAGAATAAAACATAAGGACCTGCCCTCGGCAGAACTGCTTTCAATCGCTGTCGCCGGCGAAGAACAGCGAAAGGGCCTTGCCAGTCAGCTAATTGAAATGGGATTCCGACATTACCGAGAAGCTGGAGTAGATAAAGTCAAGGTTCTAATCGGAGCAGATAACAAGGCGGGAAATAAATTGTATCTCAAGTCCGGATTTGAACCTGCCGGCCAGATTATCAATCATGGCCTGCCAAGTAATATTTATGTCGCTCAAATTAATCAGGTTTGAGCCAAAAATTATTGCTCCTTGCGGATTGCACCCCGAAGGCCTTCCATCTTCAAATAGCCCTTTTTCCAAACCACAATCCCAGAAACAACAAATACGATTACGTACACAATCAGGGCATACCTGGTTTTTATCTGGCTCATAGCAAGGCCAATCAGGGCATACAGGGCAGCTAAGGCGTAGCAAATGGTAACGGTTCTTTTCAGCGGTATGCCCCTGTCAATCATCTGGTCGTATATATGCCCACGGTCGGAAACAAACAACGGACGCTTATTTATGAATCGTCTGACAAGTGCAACCGCTGTATCGAGAATCGGCAGCCCAAAGACCACAACCGAAGCCATCCACCATCTTGGAATTTTCTCGGCAAACAAAATCATAAGAACCGCCACTACAAAGCCGAGCAGCATACTCCCGGCGTCTCCCATAAAAATTTTGGCCGGATGCCGATTAAATGGTAAAAAGCCACATACCGCGCCGAGCAGTCCCAAGCATATAACTACGCGCACTGCATCCCCGCCAACTTCGCTGAAACCCCAGGTGCCTAAATGAATCGCCAACAATAACATGGCACCTGTGATTATCACCGTAACACCTGCACAAAGGCCGTCCAGACCGTCCAGGAGATTCAGCGAATTGCTCGCACCTAATACAAAGATAATCACAATCGGAATTCCCAAAATAACTTCAATATTTTCCGGAATTCTATCCCCAGCCAACGAATAATATAACACCGGTCTTATGCCCACTAAAATTAAAACAACCGCCGCCGCAACCTGGCCCAATATTTTCTGCCCAGGTTTTATATCAAATAT
>CBDURK010000513.1:0-1837 GCA_965369645.1 uncultured bacterium
TAAAAATGCAGATTGTTAACCTCAAACAAAACAAAAATCGCTCGCGTTATATTGTAATTTCAACCTTTTTGATACTTCTGGTTCTCAGCCCCTTATCGGTCTTTGCCCGGGACCCTGACCCGGACAGCATCGCCACGCTGCGACAGATGGGTAATGCCTTTTCTTCTATTGCCGAAAAAACTTCACCGGCGGTAGTTGCCTTAAGGGCCGAACGAATCGTTACCCAGGATCGCCAGTCTACGAGGCAATGGCCTTTCGGTGAGCCGTATTCCGACCCGTTCGAATTTTTCTTCCGCCGTTCTCCCCGCCAGCGCAATCCGCGTGAGCAGCCTGAACAGCGTGCACCGCGACAGCCAAGAAGGGAGACGCGAACTGCCCAGGGCTCCGGATTTATCATATCGCCCGACGGCTATATTCTCACAAACAATCACATGGTCGAAGAAACCGAAAAAATTGAGGTGGAACTCACAGACGGTCGAAAGTTTACTGCTAAAATCATCGGTACAGACCCGGATTCGGACGTCGCTGTCGTTAAAGTTGATGCCGAAAACCTTCCATATCTCGAACTGGCTGATTCAGACGCCCTCGAAGTTGGCGAATGGGTCCTGGCTATTGGCAATCCGCTCGGTCTGAGCCATACTGTTACTGCCGGTATTGTAAGCGCAAAAGGCAGAAGTGGTTTCGGTCTGGCTACTTTTGAAAACTTCATTCAAACCGATGCCGCGATAAATTTCGGGAATTCGGGCGGACCTCTGATAAATCTTGATGCAGAGGTGGTCGGCATTAATACCGCTATTGTCGGAGCCGGCGGTAATATAGGAATCGGTTTCGCGATACCGATAAATATGGCAAAAAATATTTATGAACAGCTTGTTAACAATGGAATCGTTTCAAGAGGTTACATAGGAATCAAATTCGAGGAATTAGGACCCGAATTAGCTTCTGGGTTTGGTTTGAAAGAAGATACCAGGGGGATATCTGTTGTCGAAGTTATGGAGGATTCCCCGGCGGAAAAAGCTGGATTAAAACGTTACGATGTTATTGTCGAGTTTGAAGGCAAGCCTGTTGGAAAAAGTAATGAGTTCCGTAACCGTGTGGCAATGCTGAATCCAGGCACTAAAGTGGAAATGGTTATCCTGCGGAACAAAAGAAGAAAAAATATTACTCTTAAACTCGCCACGCTTCCATCGATAGCGGAGCTTACCGGCGCACTGCCGCAGGAGACACAAAAAGAGCTGGGATTTTCCGTAGAAGACCTGACTGACGAATTAGCCGAGCAATATGGTTATAAAGGTCTGAGCGGGGTCATCGTTACGAGTGTTGATGATAACTCGCAGGCTGCTGAAAAAGGAATAGCGCCGAGGGCGCTGATTATGGAAGTAAATCAGCAAAAAGTGAAAAATGCAACAGAATTTAACGAGGCGATAAAAGATGCAAAGAAAGAAGGTATCGCTCTGCTGTTTGTAAAGCGGGGGCGATATACTTTTTTTGTCCCTCTAAAACTTCCCAAAGAATAGAAATGATAAAAGAGTTCTTTTGTATTAACCTTTTTAGCCCCGGATAAACCGGGGCTTTTTCTTCGTTCATAAACACTGGTAAAATATGCAGGGGATACAAGCATTAAAATTAATAAGTCCTAAAAGAGAAAAAACATTCTCACTCCATAGGCTCGTTCCGTGTAAAATACAAATCAAAGATATGAAAATGTTGTACGATATAGCAATAGGCTGTATATAGCATTTAAGTGCGGCACCGGAGATATGATTGTATGTGCGATGGAAAATTAGTTTTAGCTTTGCCTGATTGGCTCGGGCCTTTTCTTGAAAAACAGGATTCG
>CBDURK010000514.1:0-1824 GCA_965369645.1 uncultured bacterium
GGCGATATCCTCATCATCACAGGGCCTAATATGAGCGGCAAAAGCACTTACATCAGGCAGGTGGCGCTGCTGGTCCTGATGGCCCAGATCGGCTCATTCATACCGGCCAAAGAAGCCGAAATTGGTCTGGTCGATAGAATCTTTACACGCGTGGGCGCTTCGGATGAATTGGTTCGAGGCCAGTCAACCTTTATGGTCGAAATGACCGAAACGGCAAATATCATCAACAACGCCACCGATAAGTCCCTCGTAATTCTCGACGAGGTCGGACGCGGCACAAGCACTTACGATGGCCTGTCCCTCGCCTGGGCGATTACCGAACATATCGCCGGCAAAATAAAATGCCGGACACTTTTCGCCACGCACTATCACGAGCTGACAGAATTAACCGAGCTTTTCGGAAATATCAAGAACTGCAACGTAGCCGTACGCGAATGGATGGATGAAGTGGTGTTTTTGCATAAGATTCTGCCCGGCGGAACCGACAAAAGCTATGGCATACACGTTGCCAAGTTGGCCGGCCTGCCGAAAACCATACTCGAAAGGTCTAAGGAAATCCTTGAGGAGCTCGAAAGCACATTCCAGAAAGAAGCCACCGGCCGGCACCTCTCAAAGCACAAAACAAAAGAACCGGACAAAGACTCACTATTTGTCCAGAAACATAAGAGCGTTTTAGAGAAACTCGGCTCAACCGACGTAAACAACCTAACACCCATCGAAGCAATCAATCTGCTGAATCAAATAAAGATCGAAATCAACGAAAAATAATAGACACATTAAAAAATGTTCTTGTAAAAAGTTGACTACGCGGCAAAATAATAACTTTACCTTATCATGAAAGGGGAAAATTTTATGAAACATACACTAAAACCGAAACTATTCGTTTTGTGTGGCCTTCTGTTATTGCTGTCCGGCTGTACGGAGGTCGCTATCACCGGCAGAAAACAGTTCAATATCGTTCCCGATTCGACGATGAACTCGATGGGTTTCCAGTCCTACAGCGAATTTCTCACCAAAAACAAGCTCAGCAAGGATTTCAGCAAAACCCAGATGGTCAAACGCGTAGGAAGCAGAATTCAAAAGGCGGTGGAACAGTATTGCGCCCAAAACGACCTTTCAGACAGTTTGCAGGGATACCAGTGGGAAATTAATCTCATCGAAGACGACCAGTTAAATGCCTGGGCCATGCCGGGTGGAAAGATGGTCGTTTATACCGGCCTGCTGAAAGTAACACAATCGGAGGCCGGGCTGGCAACGGTTGTGGCCCATGAAATCGCCCACGTCTTCGCCAAGCACGGAGCAGAAAGAATGACTCAGGGCCTTATCGTGGAAATGGGAGGTGTGGCCTTGTCAAAGGCCCTGGCAAACAGCCCCGCACAAACCAAGGATCTGTTCATGAAGTCCTACGGCGTAGGAACGCAGGTCGGCGTATTGCTTCCGTACAGCAGGGTGCATGAGACCGAAGCAGACCATCTGGGCTTGATATTTATGGCAATGGCCGGCTATAATCCTAACGAGGCCGTCAATTTCTGGCAGAGAATGTCCATAGCAAAACAGGGCTCCAAAACAATTGAAATCTTGTCCACTCACCCAGCCGACTCAACCAGAATAAGAAACATACAAACCCTGATTCCAAAAGCAATGCAATATTATCGACAATAAAAGCAGAAAATTTGATAATAACTAAAATCTTATCCTACTGCTTAACTTTTTCGATTGCGATTTTGACTATTTGGGATGATGGGTATTATTATATTCTTCGAGCTTTACAAGGTGTGTTTTTGAACCGCGGCAGAGGCGGCCAATGCCCCGGTTGAAAAGCAT
>CBDURK010000515.1:0-1808 GCA_965369645.1 uncultured bacterium
AAGTTTGTCTCTTAATTGTAAAAGCGATTTGTCCAATTCACGCTGAACCAGTACAGATACTCCTTAAATTAGAAAACAACAAAAATTAGAAAACAACGCGCTACCCGCATATACTGTAATAGGGTAGATATTGCTTAATCATAAGCAATATTTTTTACCCTGAATACCCCGGATTTGCCGGCATATCACTCGAACTATTCGGAGCTCCAACCGAATTTTGCCATGCAATTAAATCATTAAGCAATTCATTCCGCTTGGTTGGATTGTAATTGGGGCTACTCGAATGCGCACGATTGTCCTGCTCACCAATATCAGCCTCCAAATCATATAATTCAATTGCGTTGTTTGTCTCAATCGTGCCCCAGCCGCCGTCCAAAAGCCACTCCTCGAAAAACTGAAGCAGTTTCCACTTGCCTTTACGAATAACACTGACAGGCCGAGTACGGAATGTCCCGTCTCTTGCTTCATTGCTAACAGGACTCCCCATCTCCAGATAAGCAGGGAAATGCCAAAAGATGGATTCTCTCGACAAACCGGTTTCGCCTTTAAGCAGCGGGACTATACTTACACCGTCCAGGATTTTGCCTTCCGGCTTTTTTACACCGGCCTGCTCCAAAAATGTTGGGAAGAAATCAGTCCCAATCACCGGCACATCACATGTGGTTCCCGGTTTGATATGATTCTTCCATCGAACGATCATCGGCTCACGAATACCGCCTTCATAAAACATACCTTTTGCGCCACGAAGAGGATACATATCGGTATGACTATGAACTCCTCCATTGTCGCAGAAAAAGGTAACAATAGTATCCTCATCCAGCTTTAATTCTTCCAGTTTTTTCATAATGCGTCCGATACCTTCATCGGTACTATGAATCATTGCGGCATAAGTCGCGTTATCGTGCTTAGGCAGAGTCGTTCTGTCAGCCACTTTTTCCGGTGTGTTATAATAATCCACCAAATCCTGTTTGGCCTCGAGAGGAGTATGTACCGCATAGTGCGTCAGATACAGGAAGAAAGGCTTGTCCTTATTAGTTTCGATAAAGCTAATCGCCTCATCAGTCAAACGGTCCGTCAGATATTCCCCGACCGGGCCTTCCGGCAGCAACCAGGGATTCTCATACGGGGCAAAATATTGATCACCGGTATAAGGGCCACCGGCTGCGCGACCGCCGACATTTATGTTAAAGCCCTGTTCACACGGCCCAAGCGTAGGCGGATCGCCCATGTGCCATTTTCCCATACTGGCGCTGACATAGCCGGCAGACTTCAATACCTCGGCAAATGTTACGTGTTCCGTGTTCAGGGTTTCGTCGTTGGTTACCGGAATCAAACGACGAGTCGAAGACGCTCCTCTGGCGGAACTTGCAACGGTGTATATGCCATGACGCGACGAATACTGCCCAGTCAGGAAACAGGCGCGGGTCGGGGCGCAGTTGGCTGCATTAGCGTAGGCACTTGTAAAGACCATACCCTCACTGGCCAGTTTGTCGGTGTTGGGCGTCTCATAATAACGGCCGCCCATAAAGCCGACATCCCTCCAGCCCATGTCGTCAATCAGAATAAAAACAAAGTTAGGGCGTTTTTTACCCACTTTGAAACTCATTGTTTTGTTTGCAAAAGAAACACCCGCCCCAAAAGCAGACCCTCCAAAAAGGGATGTGCCTGCGACGAGAGCACTTTGTTTAAGAAAATCACGTCTGTTCATTTACTTTCTCCAGATTAGACGCTACTCTGTAAGCGGTTTCAATCACAAGCTGGAAGCTTATGCTACATTTATGGCCAAAGTTGCTCTTTCATCCAGCCCT
>CBDURK010000516.1:0-1781 GCA_965369645.1 uncultured bacterium
TCCGATGCCGTCATTTGCGGGCTGGTGGCCAGGGACAATACAAGTCTGCTCAGGGATGTTGCCCTTTCACAACGCATCGGATTCCTTTTATAAGCCATAGCCGAAGAACCTATCTGGCTTTTTTCAAAAGGCTCCTCAACTTCTTTCAGGTTTGCGAGCAGTCTAATATCATTGCACATCTTGTGTGCGGACTGTGCGATTGAAGCTAAGGCGTTGACGATAAGGGCGTCGATTTTTCGCTGATATGTCTGGCCTGTAACGGCGCAGGTTTTTTTGAATCCGAATGCGGTCGCGACGAGTTTATCGAGCTGCTTGACTTTGCCGTGCCTGCCGTCGAAAAGCTCCAAAAACGAGGCCTGGGTTCCGGTAGTACCTTTGACTCCTCTAAACGGCAGTGTTTCGAGCCGATGTTCGAGTTCATGCAGGTCCATCGCAAACTCATAGCACCAAAGCGTTGCCCTTTTGCCGACGGTGGTCAACTGGGCCGGCTGATAATGCGTAAAACCTAATGTGGCAACAGAGCGGTGCTTTTTTGCAAATTTACTCAAAAGATTTATCACCGATGCAAGTTTGGCTGTGATTAGCTGCATTGCCTCTCTCATTATTAACAAATCGGCATTGTCACCGACATAGCAGCTTGTCGCCCCGAGGTGAATAATAGGGTCGGCTTTTGGTGCAACGTCGCCGAAGGCATAGATGTGCGCCATAACGTCATGACGGAACTGCTTTTCATAGCGGGCAGCTCGTTTGAAATCAATATTGTCGAGATTTTTGGCCATCTGCTTTATATGGCTCTGTTTAATGTCTTCCAGGCCAAGCTTTTTCTGGGCTTTTGCCAGTTCCAGCCAGAGCCTTCGCCACGTGCTGAACTTTTTTTGTGCCCCGAAAAGCTCCGCCATTTCTTTCGAGGCGTTTCGCTCTACCAGAGGACTAACGTAATTCAGAAATTCGGATTTTGTTTTCTTTGCCATTTTTTTCTCTGTTTTTTGGGCTTGTTATGTATTTAGTTTTGCCTGACGTTCAGCTAAAAGCTGCTCAATTTGTTCCATGTCTTCTTCGTTCAAATCCCAGTCTGATGCAGGGGCTGTTTCGATAATCTGCTCTGGCTTGCGTGCTCCGACGATAGCGGCCGTTACTTCAGGCCGGCGAAGAATCCAGCTAATTGACAACTGGGCCAATGTCCTGCCGTTGCGTTCGGCGATAGGTCTGAGCTGTTCGACAAGCTCTAATGTGGCAGTAAACTGCGGCTCGTGAAAATCGGAATTTGTTCTTCGATGGTCGTCAAGAGGCAGATTCGCAAGTCTTTCCGGGCTGAATTTACCTGTAAGCAGGCCTCTCTGCATAGGGCTGTATGCTACAACGCCGATGTCGTTTTGGGCGCAGTAAGCCAGAAGTTCATCTTCGACATCCCGGTGGAGCATACTGTAAGGAGGCTGCAAGCAAGCGACCGGATGAATCTTGTGGATGCATTCGATTTGCTCAATGTTAAAATTCGACACAGCGAGGTATCGAATTTTTCCTTCCTCGGCCAGCCTGGCCATTTCTTCCCACGCCTGCTCGAGGTCTTCGTACGGCTCGGGCCAGTGAATCTGATAAAGGTCTATCGTCTCAACCCCGAGCCTTTCCAGGCTGTCGTGACATTCCTGGCGAATACTTTGGGCTTTCAGGCAGCTTACTTTTTCTCTTTTGTCGTTCCAGAGCAGGCTGCATTTTGTTGCTACGATTGGTTTATGAGTTGTTTGCTTGAGGGCTTTGCCGACAAGCTCCTCGGAATGGCCCAG
>CBDURK010000517.1:0-1753 GCA_965369645.1 uncultured bacterium
GAAGCTCTATCTCCCCAAACCATACGGTCTTACTGCCATCAGGATTTTCCTGCATCGTATAGTCAACCGGCATGAAAGTTGTCGCTCTGTGATGATGAGGGATGCACCATTCGATACCCCCGGATATCCACGCACCGAGCATTCCTATAAGGGCCGGCTTTATCACGTGCTGGCGATAAAGAAAATCGTAGTTATTGGTCTTGTCTAATGCGGAAAAAACACGACCACCGATTTCCGGAAGAACACAAACCTTTATATATTCATTTTCAAGGTAAACCGCCTTGTAAGTTTTATCCTTGCGACTATCGGTCAATACGTCCTGCATCGGATAAGGATATACCCGCCCTTGTGCCCCCTGGTATGTCCTGCCGGTATAGAACCTTGGATTTGGGTCCGGTTTGCCCACCTGGTAAGTAGGAATCACGAGCGGCTCTTCGTATATCTTTACGGTCGAATCTGCCGGAGCCGAGGTGACAAAGAAAGTGATTAATGTGATTGAAAAGATAGCCACCCTGGTAAAACATTTATTGCCAGCCATTTGAATCCTCCAGATGTTTTCATATCTTTAAAAGGTTGGCATATTTTACCATTAGTGATTTTGTTTGTCCCGAATTAAATTGAACTACGACAATGCTATTTTCGCCCATTTCGATGAATTCTTTAACCCTGCCGAGACCGAAAGAATTGTGCCTGACCAACTGGTTTGTCTTAAACAGAGGTGTGTTCTGGTTGAAATGAACATTGTCATCATAGCTTTCGTCTTCTTCAGTTTGTTCGGATATTTCCCTGCCAAGCTCGAAAATAAACTGAGAGGGTATTGACCGCAGCATCTGGCCTCGCACAGTCCGGTATCGGGCGTAGCTAATATGCAGACCGGTTTTAGCACGGGTTATGCCTACGAAAAAGAGCCGGCGCTCCTCTTCGAGTTCGTCCCGGTCTTCGCTGGAATTAGACCTTTCATGGGGCAATATCCCTTCTTCAACACCAACGATAAAGACATTTTCAAATTCGAGCCCCTTTGCGGCGTGAAGGGTCATCAGCGCCACGCGGTCACTGGATTTGTCGTAAGCATCGGTGTCACTGAAGAGAGATATCTGTTGAAGATAATCGATGAGTGAGGGCTGCTCCGCCTGTTTGTCGTAAGCGGCGGCGGCGTTTATCAGCTCGTTAGCGTTTTCCAGTGCGCTTTCGCCATCGGGTCCGGCGGCGAGGAAAGAGTCGGCTAATCCGGATTCGGTAAGGACACGTTCGGCGAGAGGAGCAATCGGGCCGTCATGGTCCTTTTTGAACTGTTCGAGCATATTAACAAATACGGCGAGCTTTGCCTTTGCTCCTTTGGAAAGAGATTCGATATGCTCGGACTTCTTCATCCCTTCAAAAAGATTGATTCCGTTTTGAGCGGCGTAAATACGAACTCTGTCTGTTGTTACTTTTCCTATACCGCGAGCCGGTGTATTAACAATTCGCAATAACGCAATTTCATCATCAGGATTGATAAGGACTTTCAGATAGGCGAGCAGGTCACGGATTTCTTTTCTCCGGTAGAACTCCACCCCCCGGATAATCTGATAGGGTATCTTATTCTGAATAAATGTCTCTTCAAAAGCACGGCTCATAGCATTAACACGATAGAATACGGCCATATCTTTGAGGTAGGCGCCTTTTTTAGTCAGCTCATTTATCTGTTGGGCGACAGCTTCGGCCTCCTGGGCCTCATCCTCGAAAACGTCTATGATGGCATCTCTGCCGGAAG
>CBDURK010000518.1:0-1751 GCA_965369645.1 uncultured bacterium
AAATATATTATTAAACTTATAGCGGGACAGTAGTTGGTTTAAAAGATGAAAACAACTAATGCTTTCCGGAAGCGAATTTTAATTGTCCGGATTTATATAAAACACATCTGGCAGAAGCTTTTGAAGCTTTTGCGACTGTCACCACTCTCACTGGCGAAAAAGTGCAGAATCACCTTCGGCGCCGCTGTGGTCTTTATTCTGACAATTGCTCTTCTTCTTCCCTATATCTGGATGGGCCAGCTCATTAAAAAAGACCTGCTCGATACAGGCAGAGCAAGGTCGCAGACACTCCTCGACCGGCACTTCCAGCTCGAAAACACCGGCCAAACCACGCTTCCGCTCAACAGCCTCGGGCTTCTCGCCGATGTGAACGACCCCGATATACGATGGATTCGCTTCACTCCCGCACCTGCGCAGCCCGATAGCGATGAAAATAAAGCTGCTTCTATTGAGTTGACCGAGGAAATCAGCCAGACGATTGAATCTCTAAAAGATAATCCCACTCAGAACGATAAAATCCTCTTAAACAGAGATACCGGTATGCTTCGTGCCACTTATGTGCGGATTTTCAGAGCTACCGATAATTGCATAACCTGCCACAATCCACAGGGCTCCGCCAGCGCATTTTCGTTGAATGAACATACGGGGACGGTAATTATTTCTCTAAGAGGTATCGGTAGCGAAATCAGCAAGACAATCCTTATGAACAAAATCTGGGTCATTGTTGCAGGCCTCATCGGCGGCATCGGCGCCATTGTCATTTTCTACTGGATAACTCAGCGTGTCATCCTTAGGCCAATTCGCCAGCTAAGGGCAATCGCGAACAATGTCACCGAGGGAAATCTCGATATCAGAAGTGCTATCAAGACCGGCGACGAATATGAGAAGCTGGCAAACGCCTTCAACAACATGCTCGACGGCCTGCAGGCCGCTCAGCAAAAACTCCGACAGGCAAACAAACAGCTCGATGCCAAAATCGCTGAGCTTTCGGAAAGAAATATCGAGCTGTTCAAAGCCAACAAGGTAAAGGGGGAATTCCTGGCGAATATTTCCCACGAGTTCAGAACGCCGTTGAATGCTATCCTTGGCTTCGCTCAGGTTCTCCGGGAAAAACCATCCACCACAGGCGGATTAAAAAAAGATAAGGCGCAAAAGTATGCGGAAAATATTATTTCCAGCGGTAACAGCCTTCTGAATATGATTAACGACCTGCTCGACCTGGCGAAAACGCAGGCCGGAAAAATGGAGCTGCACATAGAAAAAACCTCCGTCCAGCAGCTAAGCCGGGAGCTGGTTTCGTCTTTCTCCCTGATGACTGAGAAAAAGAAAATAAAAATCAAGCTGAAAGTTGATTCCGATATACCACTTCTTTCGACTGATCCCGGAAAGGTACGTCAGATACTCTATAACTTTTTAAGTAACGCCGTGAAGTTTACTGCGAACCTGGGCACAATTGAAATCCTGGCCGGCGTCCCGATGAGCGGCCCGCCATACGTCGCAAAATGGGAACCCGAAAAAATGGACGATGAAAAAATGGTTCGCATTGCGGTAAGCGATACCGGCTGCGGCATCGCGGAATCTGACAGAGAAAAGATTTTTGAAAAATTTAGACAGGTTGACGGCTCTATAACACGCGAATCGACCGGTACCGGTCTGGGTCTTACTATCAGTACCGAATTGGCCGCTATGCTCGCCGGCAGCGTTGGCCTGGAAAGCGAGCTTGAAAAAGGCTCGACCTTCTGGCTCGATAT
>CBDURK010000519.1:0-1741 GCA_965369645.1 uncultured bacterium
TCGACCGTTATCGAACTCTGTAAAGATATATTTTGAGTATGTCAAAGATTGGAAAACTGTCAACAGTAAATGTATATAGCAGCTATCAGCACCGGACATCAAAGAAACCGGAATGATGATATCACAAGTTTTTTTAGCCTTCCAAAATTCCAGCTTTGTTGGAGGTATCAGGAATCGTAACGTACTCTTCAGCGGCCGCGTCTTTTTGCGGTCCGCTGGAAGAGATTGTTCGACATCAGGTCACTTGACACGTTTGCTCTCAATCGACAGTTGGTCAATAAGGTACTCAACGGCCTTTTCAAGTTGCACATCGTGTCCAGAGCAGTACCGAACGTCAAACAGGACTTCAATATCTGGCGCAACTCCAACCCCTTCCAGGTTGACTCCGTCAATACGAGAACTCTGCACAGCAAGAAAGAGCATATCGTTATTGGACAAAGGAAATAGGCGTCCTCCGAGGGTCTGCCCCGGCGTCCGTTCTCCGATTACGGTTGCCATGTGATATTTCCTGGCCCCGAATGCCAGTAATTCCTTTCCGCTTCGGCTAAATGCATTCACTAAGTAGACGGCCGGTTTTCTCCACTGCGAATCGACAGTGGTTTTCTTTCCATCTCTGTCAATCATCTCAAGGGCCGGAATATTCCGATTAAAAATGTTGAGATAATACGGCCATGCTCCCCCCAAGCCATACCGTAAATCAATGATTAAGGCATCTGCCTTTTTTAACGCCCCCCATACGAGTGCATTGAGTAATTCCTGGTGATACTCGTCTCCTGCATAGGAATAGATGTGAATATAGCCGATGTGCTTCCCCGCTCGTTCAATAATTCGGACGCTGGCTTTTTGTGCGTCCAGCATTTCTTGTTTGGGGTTGACAAGAACTGGTTTCATCACGATTTTGAACGGCTTGGCCTGGTCCTGTCTTCTGATTTCAAACGAGACATCGGTTCCTACAAACGGGCGTAGAGAGGCGATTGGTGTATAAGGGTTTCCATTGACAGACAGGATCTCATCGCCTTTCAACAGTCCGGCTTTTTCGGCAATGCTTCCGGCAAGGACAGAAACGATATACACCCGTTCTTTGAAAGATTGGGTCATAATACCGACTGTCGGATACAGCACGTTCTGTTCCTGAAACAGGGCTCCAATGTCTGGAATCTTTGAAAATAAGGCGGCTAACTGATAATATTCATAATCCTCTGTCGTTAAATAATAGGTATGGGAGGCGTTCAACTCACGAAGCATGGTAGTCACAAGGGTGGAAAATGCCTTCTGGGTAGAAATTTGCGGCAGTCGCTTGCGATAAGTATCTTTGATGGCCGGGAAATCCTGATTAATTTGGACAGGATTATAAAAATGTTCCTCGACGATCTCGACTATTTCCTCGAATAGATCAGGATAGGAGCATGGTGCCGTCGCTGAGGCCGCAGAAGATACTCCCAAAATTGTCAGACACACGCTGATTGTCAGAATAATGTGTCGATTTTTCATAGTATGTTTTTTCGTTTCTTTAAATGGTAACCTTTTTTTGGCGATGTCGAACGGGCTGCGAGATGAGCCGCAGTCGGCTGGGGGCGGAAATTGCATTTTAATGCAATTTGCCGTGCCAGCCGACCGAGCGCAGCGAAGCCCGAAGGGGGTCGGCTCGATTGAGCTTGATAGGCGGAGCGCGAGCGACGCCTATCCGGTTCAATCGGCTCATCTCGCAGCCCGATAGGGCGGATGGCCGAAGGCCAAGTGA
>CBDURK010000520.1:0-1717 GCA_965369645.1 uncultured bacterium
CTAGGTATTCAGGATAATAATAATGGGCATGGTCCTGATTCAGATAGCCGAACCACATGTCAAAACCTTTGTTGGTCGCACGCCCAACTGTACCGGCGTCGCCCAACGACCATTTCCCAACGCCGCCACAGCGGTAATCGGCTTGTTTCAGGACCTCAGCGACGGTGACGTCGTTTTCCTGAAGGTAGGTATGATAGTGAGGAATATTATCACGGGCTGCTGTGTGGCCGTTGTGCAAGCCGGTCATAAGCACACTGCGGGATGGCGTGCAGACCGGCCCACCGGTGTACGCTTGTGTGAATCGTAAACCTTCGCTCGCCAGTTTATCAATATTGGGCGTTTTGATTAGCTCCTGACCATAGCAACCCAGGTCACCATAACCCAGGTCGTCGGCCATAATAAATATAATATTGGGTTGGAGCTTTTTCTGTATTGATCGACAACTCAAGAGGGCAGCAACTGGAAAAATGGTCATACTTTGTAATATGGTCTTTAGGAAATTTCTACGATTCATAAAGCCTCCAGATTAAAAGATTGTCGGTTTATCATTTATGGCTTCCAGATAGATGCTGCAATAAAGTGCTGTGGATGTTCCGGTGATGCCCAGTAATACATTGCCATAAGTTTTCCGTCGGTTCGTTGAAATAATCGTGGATATCCCATATCGCCCCAATCATCCATACTTTTATAATTATCTCGAATAATAAACTCTTTTCCCCATGTCTTGCTTTCATCATCGGTTTTGATACATGCAATTCTGGTGGTTTTTCCAGCGATTTTTTCGTTTCCTTTCAGTTCTTTCTGGTTGTGAATATCACTGAATTTCCTTTGATTCTTTTTAATGTCTCCTTGCCGGGATAATTGTACTGTATGGTAACGTTTTGGAAAGTTTTTTTGTACCAACCATACTCATTTCAAGGCAAGAAAGAATTGCTGTAGAGCCATTGATTCGCAACGGGGCAAAAAAAACCTTTGGGAAAATTCTTATTTGGCATTACATTATAGCGAGATTAGGTTCTTAATAAAAAACTATGATTCAACAAACGGAAATTTCTGTAGAGGCGTTTTTGAATAATCCTAAAAAAAAGCATATCCGGCTGACCAGAATCCAGAAGCTCATCGGCGAGCGGATGTTAAAGTCCAAGCTGAATAAGCCCTGTTTTTACATTTGCTCGAAGGCGGATATTACCGAACTTATGGCCATGAGGCCCAAACTTAGGAAGTCTCTGGGTGTCAAAATAACGACGAACGCTTTTTATATCCATGCTCTTGGTCTGGCTGTTAAAAAATATCCTCTTGCCGCGGGTAAGGTCGAAGGCGATAAAATAAAGATTGCCGAACGCATAAATGTCGGCTTTGCGGTCAATGCTCCGCAGGGTCTTGTTGTACCTGTGGTCAAAGATGCCGGGGAAAAAACGTTACCGGATATCGCCCGCGAGGAGGCATCGCTGACTTATAAGGCACGCGATAATCAACTGACACTCGAAGAGATAGAAGGCGAAACTGTAGCATTGAGCAATCTCGGCGCCTATGGCATAGATTGTTTTCTTGGAATTGTTCCGCCGCCGGCCAGCACTATATTGGCAGTCGGCAACGCGATTCCAACGCCGATTTATCAGAGCGAAAGTGATACAATAGCAGTGCGGAAAATAGTCAGCCTGTCTATGGCGGCCGACCATAGAGTTATGAACGAAGTTTATGCCGCCGAGTTTCTAAA
>CBDURK010000521.1:0-1686 GCA_965369645.1 uncultured bacterium
GCTGAGTTGATAAAATGAATAAATACAATCTTCCAACACACAAAGAGTGCCTGGCTATAATAAAAGCCCACCACGTTCCGCCGCACATCGTAAATCACAGTATGGTCGTATCCAAATTAGCTGTCTTTTTAGCGCGAAAACTAAAAGAAAAAGGCGAAACTGTGGATATTAACCTTACCGAAAGCGCCTGTTTGCTGCACGATATTGTACGAGTTTGCGATATTAAGGAACTGGATTACAGCAGGATTGGACGGCCCGTCACCACCGAAGATAAAGAAAAATGGCAGCAGTTGCAGAAAAAGTATGAAAAAATCCCTCATGAAGATGCCGCTTATGATATCTTAAAAGAAAAGTATCCCGCCCTCGCTCTAACCATAAGAAAACACAGATACACGGTCCTGCTGGATGAAAAAGAAAGGCCGAATACCTGGGAAGAAAAGTTGGTTTATTATTCAGACAAAAGAGTTATGCACGATAAAATTGTTTCGCTGGAGGAAAGGCTAACCGAAGGCCACAAAAGATACGCTCTCTTTTCTAAGTCGAATCCCCAAAGGAAAAGCATCATAACGAAAGTTGATCTGCTGATCTTTAAGATGGAAAAGGAAATTTTCGACAGGATAAACCTGAATCCCCTCGATATTACGGAAGTTTTTATCGACTCGAATTCAATTATCGATGCGGATAATCGTTCAAAGCTCCGGCCCATAGTATAAAGCGAAATTGGAAATAGTCGGGCAAACGCGGGAATCGAGTATCCTGATTCGCACCTTGGTTGCAGTAACAGTTGGTATCCGGCTGATTCGCTTATAGCCGACCGTTTTGCCCTCAGCAACTTGCTGCCATTTACCGTTTTTAAAAACATCAACGGCGAATTCGGCAATTCGCTGACCATAATCGCGGATTTGTTCCTGGAACACTATGCAATTGAATCTCTTTTGTCCATCTAACGTAACTACTAATTCTGCCTGAGTAGTCCAGTCGGGCCCCATCCAGCAAGTCGATGTGTCGCCGTCGAGCGCATTGGCCTCTTCGAAGCCCATCCCACGCCTGGCTGAGGCCGTTGCAGTTGCACCCTCGGCAAGATTGGTCTTAAACGTCTCGCGGAGGCTCTGCCCGACTTCTGTTAGTACCTTGCAGTCGCGCTTTGCAAAAAGCCCATCGCGATTAGGCGGAATATTCAGCAGAAGCACGGTATTGCCCCCGATGGAGCGATACCAGATATCGAGTATATGCTCGGTTGTCTTGACGCGCTGCTTTTCATCCCGCCAGAACCAGCCATGCCGAATTGATGTATCGGTTTCAGCCGGATACCAGTGCAAATATCCGCCTTTATTGAGAGTTTCATGGAGTTTACCAAGGCTGCCCAAATCCCGCGCCGTCATATCCGGCCAGGTAAATTTATCCACCGGCGCGTCTATGGGAATAACGCTCCACTCTGCCGCTCTTGTATTCCCTGCTTCATTGCCGCACCACCGCAAGTCAGGCCCTTTACCGAATATTACCGCCTCCGGCGCCAGCTCGCGAATCATTTCATACCACTGGCTATATGTGTATGTCTGCCCGCCTTTGCGTTTGGGGTGTGCTCCGTCAAACCAGACCTCGTGGATTGGCCCGTACTCGGTCAGAAGCTCGAACAACTGGTTAAGGAAATACTCATTATAATCGTCAACGACATATTTGAAAGTT
>CBDURK010000522.1:0-1659 GCA_965369645.1 uncultured bacterium
ATCCCCGGTGGAATGACCGCCCGCAATACTTATGACACCAAAGCAGGTGAATGCGGGGCGCACTCTATTCTTCTGGCCGCCTTTTGCCGGGCCGTTGGAATACCGGCTCGTGTTGTCTGGGGATGTATGTATGTTCCCAATTATGGCGGAGCCTTCGGACAGCACGGCTGGAGCGAAATATATATGGGCAAAGCGGGCTGGATTACCGTCGATTCCACTGCTTCTGAGATTGATTACGTCGATTCCGGCCACATCCGCATCGGAGAATATCAATCAATAGTAACCGCACTTAATCCCAAAAAAATGGAAGTGCTTGATTTTGCCGCCGGCTCTATGAAGATGGGACAGAAAGAAACCGCCTCCGGAATGTATAGCGCATACGTTGGTGAATATACCAATCCCAATACCAAAACCGTATTGAGGGTATTTGTACAGGGCGGAAGTCTGGCCGTTGATATTCCGGGAAAAGTGGTCTTGGCGCTGAATAACGCTGACCAGGAGGGCCTGTGGTATTGTAAATTGTCGAACAGCTTGTATTTCACGTTTAAGAGAAAATATCTTGGCTTTGGCAAAGTCGTTGAAATGCACTTACATCAAATTATCCCCGTGCCGAGGAAATCAGGCCCTCAAAGTGCAAACAATAATGTTCCCGAAAAATTCAGACCGTATCTCGGTAAGTATTTACTTGCCGCTCTTCAGGCCGAATTTACGGTTCTTTACAAAGATGGCGGCTTGGCTATCAACGACCCGCTTGCGAAGAAGGTCATTAAACTGCAATCGCCGAATGAAAAAGGAAAGTGGGTGGATGAATTTAATAAAAATTCAATCTTCTTCGAGATGGATAACAAGGGCAATGTAACGGCAATGAAGATAGATTCGGTTGACAAATTCACCCGGTGAAAATGGAGGCTTATTATGATTACTTTTGAGAAAAATGAACAAGTCACGCCGGTCTGCCAGCACTGCAAAAAAGAGCTTACAAAGGTATGGTTTCAGCAAGTAAAAGGCGACCTCGGCAAGCGTTGTATCTACTTCTGCCCTGAGTGTAGATCATCTCTTGGTGTTTCTCAAAGAAAAGGAATCGCACCGTTTGGTTTATGAGCCGTTATAGAGGTTTTAACTCTAAAAAAACATTCTCGTAATAATAAGGAGAAAGGCAACGAATAACAGATACCGAGAGTTAGCCTATTTTCTCTTTAGTATTGGCCAAAAGAACATGCTATGATACTGCTGTTGATAGCTTCATCATTACCACCCTTGAACAAAAGGTGGATTAAATGAGTCAACCTCATGAGTACTATACTGTCTGTGTTGCAACAGGCTTACTCATAAGTTAGAATATGCAGCGTCTGGAGTGCATAAGCTAATGTGTGTATCTCGAATAACATACCCCCCAAGTGACAATGAAAGGACACGACCATGGAAAGACGTCAAATGCTCAAAACCTGTGTAGCTGCGGCAACCACCGCCGGCGTCACACTAACCCCGACCGCAAGAGCTGACAGAAAGACCTTTGCACCTATCGATTCCAAAAAGATGGTTGCTACAGCCCTGGAGTGTTTAACCACTGGTGGCTAGGGCTGCTCCGAATCGATACTCTCGGCTGGCTGCCAGGCACTGGGTATCGAAAGCGACCTGGTGCCGGACATTGCACTGGGC
>CBDURK010000523.1:0-1658 GCA_965369645.1 uncultured bacterium
TCTCTGCCAAAGTTCAGGGCGATAGAATCCAGGTCTGGCTAAACGGAGAGGAAATCGGCGTTGTCCGTGCTGCGGGAGCAGGCAAAGGAAAAATAGGAATATACATCGAGGGAAAAACCGCATCCAAATCAACAGAGCTGCAAGTCCGCGAAGTACAAATTCAAAAACTAAGGAAAGCAGAGTAATTGCTCATACAGTAAAAGCTAATCCAAAAGCAAAAGCGAGCAGGGCTATCAGGTGAATTGGCAGTGGGTTTGTTGTGTATCTACTGAGAAATTTCTTGTGGAAGTCTTAGTTTCTCAAGGTCTATTCGTGCCTGGAGTGTCGCTGCCCTGGCTTTCAGGAATTCCATCTGAGTAATCTGACCGGCATTGACCGCTGCTGCAAGGGACTTGTCCTGTTCATGTAGAATTGATACAAGTTTCTCATAGACCTTTATTCGCTCGGTGTTGGTTGAGCTCAGGTCGGCTTCAGCGTGGAGCATGTCGATAATCGCATCCCTGATCTCCAGTATTCCGACTTGGCCGGCACCGTATTGCTGATTAAGCTGGCCTGTGAGAAGCCTGATAACATCGTATCGTTCCTGAAGAAGTTTTCGAAGCTGCTCATTCGGGCCGCCCTGGAATTGAATCGGGTGTTCGGCCCCGCGAGCCGTCGTAAGAAGTTGTGCATTGTTGCCATGGAGCCACCCGCTTGGCGAGGTCAGGCAGATTACAAGCAGGCTGGCCGATATAAGACAGCAAATCCTTTTTTGAGTCGATGACATAATGGTTTCCTTTCTATAATACCAGGCCGCAGAGACGGGAAATCGGTCTAATTTTGATTATATTGCTTCTATATAAGGGCAAACTCGACAATTTTCGTGGGGAGCTTGAAAAAAATAGCGGTTTTACGGCCTTTATTTCGTTTTTTTATAGGCTTTAACCATGTCCGTTACAAGTACTCCGTTGATGGTCATGCTCGTCAAATCGCAATGGACGATTTTTGTGTTCTTAGAAAAAGCTGTTTTGGATAGTACAGTCGTCAAGCTTAATGCTGTGCAGAAATGCCGGTCCAGATAACGGCGATATCTTGGTCGTCTGCATACGAGGTCTTAAGAAGACGATAGATGCCGGGCAGTTTTTTTTGAAGCTGTTGGGCGGAAAGATATTGTCCCAGAACTTTTCCATCTTTTGTCGTTACATTATAGAGAGGCCCGGTTTGTCCGGAGAGAATAGTAACGACCTCATTTTTAGTTTTAAGACGCACTATGACAGGGAGTTTGTCCTTTGAGTTTTGGGTTGGTACCAGTGCTGATTGTTCAGCCAATAGCGGCTCTTTTTGAACAATGCTGAAGGCTTTACTTAAGGACTGCTCAAATCTGCTAAGTTCACTTAATACTCTTATTTGCTCGGCCACATCGACATTTGAGCTTTCTATACATCCGGATTCGATATAGCCGAAGCCTTCCGAATCAGCATCGCCCTGTGTAGGAATCCCTGAACGGCTTGTTGCCACGTACAGACCCTTTCCTTTATATTCAAGCCCTTCTTCGTTTGTGAATCTCGACAATTGTATTGTCCCTACAACAGATTTTTTGCCATCGGCGGTAGTGCATGATACAGAGCCGTCTTTTGTAATATGGATTTTCTGTGCGTCTTTCGGAATAAAAATGATAG
>CBDURK010000524.1:0-1636 GCA_965369645.1 uncultured bacterium
TATTAATTGTTGCTTTGTGTGTTTTAGTTGGTGTTAATGTAGTCATGGTCTATTCCGGCCAGACAAGCAAAACCAGCGATGAATTCCGCAATCGTTTTGTCAAAGATTTTCTGCGCATTGGTCTGAACACGACAGAAGGCGATGCCATGATGCTGAGAATTCTGGTAGAAAGCAGCGGCCTCAAGCGCGGAATCGAAGTCGGCTCGGCCACCGGATTCGGAGCCATTAATATGGGAATAGCTTTCGAGAGGACAGGAGGCCACCTATATACCCTGGAAATCGACTCGCAAATGGCAAAAATATGCCGGGATAATCTACGAAAGGTCGGCCTTCAAAACACCGTTACCTGCATAGAAGGAGATGCCCTTAAAACCTTGCCGACACTCGAAGGTAAATACGACTTTGTCTTCATCGACGCCGTAAAAAGCGATTATCTCAAATACTTCAAGATTATCGAGCCTAAGCTAAAGCCCGGCGCAGTGGTCGTCGGCGATAATGTCATCCGTTCCGCCCGTGCGATGAAGGATTTCCTCGATTATATGCAGGAAAACCCCAACTACGATACGACTATCATCCGGGCATCTATGGAAAAGAACGATGGGATGTCAATCAGCTACAAAATCAAATAATTTCAAACATATAAGACAAAACGTGGCTTATACCGAATGAGTATAAGCCACGCTCAAATACTAATCTTAAATATGGTCACGGTGCTGGCGGATACAGGCGAATATCATCGAAGTACATCATACCCGCTCCTCCGGCTACAGGGTTGCTCCTGTCACCAAGGCCAAGAGTAATCGAATTGACATTGGCAAGATTCACACCCTGGTCTGCAAAAGCCTGCAAGTCGATATTCCAGGCCGTCCAACTGGTGCTTAATGCCGCATCAGGATTATCGTTAGTAACAACAGCACTGTCATTGAGAGCAACATACAGTACTTCGGCAGAGTTGGCCGCTTCACCCCTGAACCAGATTGTCAATGTGTTGACACTTTTGACTGTCCAGTCACGCGGAGAAGTCAACGTCAAAGTCGCTTCAGATTTACCAACAGCATTATCATAGACAAAAGGCATCGACTGAGCACCGCTGTGAACAATAGTCTGCTCAGCAAATGGAGGATTAGCATAACCAACGACAGAGCCGTTTGTTGCAGGATTATCGAATCCATCTAACCAGGCCATAAATATCCTGTTGCTCGCCGCCTCAGTCGTATCAAGGTCATTGTAAGATTCGAAATCATCCACTGTAAGGAAGTTGGCCGTAGTAAAGCTCCAGAGAGGGCCTGTCCAGGGGCTGTCGGCGTTTGCATTATTAGCTTCATCAATACGCCAGTAGTAAGTGGTATCCCACTCAAGCTGTCCGGCGTCATAGCTTTCGGAGCCAAGATTGCCGCTGCTTTTATATTCAGGCGAACTCGTATCGGCGTTTTTTACGGCCTCTTTATCGGTACCGAAGTAAACCTCATGCGATGCACCATAAACTCCCGGCAACCAGATAAGAGTCGGAGTCTGTGTTATATCGACTGCTCCATTAGCCGGATTAAGTGCCGAAACAGCACCTTCGGTCGTAAAGCTCCAGACATCGCCTTTATGCGTTTCGACAACATCAAACTCATCGACGCGCCAGTAGTAA
>CBDURK010000525.1:0-1628 GCA_965369645.1 uncultured bacterium
TATTGGCCTCATCAACACGCCAGTAGTAAGTAGTATTCCACTCAAGCTGTCCGGGTTCATAGCTCTCGGAACCAAGGTTGCCACTGCCTTTCAACTCCAGAGAGGTGGCATCGGTGCCGAAATATATCTCATGCGAAGCACCAAAAACTCCCGGTGTCCAGGTTAGAATCGGTGTTTGCGTTACGTCCACAGCGCCATTCGCCGGGTCAAGGCTCTCAACTGCGCCTTCTGTTGTAAAGCTCCAGACATCGCCTTTATATGTAGCGAAGATATCGAACTCATCGACCCGCCAGTAGTAAGTCTTTGCCATTTTAAGTGTACCGGGAGTATAGCTCAAAGTTCCCTGAGGAAGACCGCCGGCGGCATTGTTAACATCGTCAAAATTTTCACCAAAATATACATAGTGCAGTTTCGAACCAAAACCACCCGTCCAGCTAAGGTCTGCATCCGGGAAAACAGACTGAGCGCCATCAGCCGGGTCAGGGAAGTAGGCTGTCTTAGGGGGAATACTAAAGCTCCAGACTTCGCCTTCCCACGGACTGTTCGGCTCGGTGTCATTGACCTCGTTAATTCGCCAGTAGTATGTAGTGCCGGGAACAAGGCCATCCGGGTAAGGAAATCCGGGAAAGCCCACAACGAAAAACGTCGAGGCCTGATTGCCCTGAAATACGCTTTCTGCTCCGGCGCTAACATCATCAAGATTCTCACCTAAGTACACATCGTGCGAGGCGGCATTACCTCCTGATGACCAGCTCATGCTCAACCAAGTATCCTCATGGAGGGTACCTTTATCCGGAATTGGGTTATATGCATTTGGTCGAGCCGCCAGCTTTGTTACCTCGGCTGCCGACAATGCTCGGTTGTAGATACGTATCTCATCCATAAGGCCCTCAAAAAAGCCATATGCCATTCCGCCAAAGTGGATTGGCGCATTTACCACTTCCCTTGGAGAAGTAAGGCCTGTACGAACGGCAATGCCATTAAGGTAAATTGTCGGCTGTTTGTTGTCATAAACTATCATGATGTGATTCCAGTCATTTCCTATATCAGCCTGATATACGGCAGTTGCCGGCATATAGTTACTGCCATGTTCAAAAACTAAAATGCCATTTGTTCCGATAGATAATCCGGCTCCGCCATCTGTTTCCCCTCCATGTTGCGGGTCGAAGGCATATCTTTGACCATTTACTCCACCGACACCCGAGCCCGATTCCGGATCAATTTCGTGAGTGGCCGATGTTTTCAGCCATCCTCCGAAACTAAATGTATCGGTTGGCCTTCCATTAGCTCCTACGGTAACATCGTCATCTATTCCATCAAAGCCTAAAGCGAATCCTTTTTGGCCGGCTTGCTGGTAAAGTACGCCCTGAACGGATGTGCTGTCATTATGATTGTCGCTCTGGTCATACAATGTTCCACTTGCTTCCTCAAATTTCCACCACCCGACAAGACTCGGGTCAGTATCTTGTGCCATGCTATTTAGAGGAAGGCCCAGCAACAAAATAAAAGAAACCAAATACATCAATTTTCTACACATAATAATCCTCCTAATGTATTAAAAAACTCATTTCCTGAAATTACTGATTTGCTGCTTACGGCGTTTCCAGTTCTGGTGCATACAAACGAAT
>CBDURK010000526.1:0-1624 GCA_965369645.1 uncultured bacterium
TACTTTATTTTAGAGTGGAAGCTTAAGAGGCAAATAAGGCATGCTTAATCACCCACTTTCTGAGACTGTAGCGTAATTGCCGGGATATTTTAATGCTATGAAGCTATTTTAGTCGATATCTCTTCCAGAAAAACTAAGACCAAAAACCTTTTTCTGGGAGAAATGATTATGGCTGGGCCAGGCGAATATGTATCTGACATAACAGAAGGTATTACAAGTGTTGAGGACTTACCAAAAGCTAAGATTAATCGATGCTCACGCAAACGTAAGAAACAGCCATGCCCCTACTGCGGCTACATGGCCTATCGTGACAAGGTTTTTACACGCAAACTGCATGATCTTGGTGACTTGGCCAAGAATCGGCCGATTGACCTGCTGGTCACTTACTCACAGCACTGCTGTTCAAAGTGCAAGAAATACTTCAATGCTGACCTCAGCGACTTGGCAGACCCCGGTTGCCACTATACCCGCAGAGTTGTCCACTTGGCAGTGCGTCTGGTCGTTGAAGACGGGTTACCATATCGGCCGGCATCATGGCATTTATGGCGAGACCATCGGGTTTTTGTTCCTTGGGCTACAATCCAAAACTGGGTTGAATCAACGGGGAAAAAAAGCTGAAGAACGAATTACCGCAGAATATCTTGATGGTGCTTTGGCTGATTTCTCCGGCTATATTGCCGCTGATGAACTGTATGATGGGCCTTTCTGCGTATTGTCTATTGTGGACAATCATAACTTCAGGCGGCTTATCTATGAGGTTCTCGATCACGATCCGACTCATGAGGATATGATTAGATTTTTTCGTCGATTCCGTAATGAACTGGAACAACGAGATATGAAGTTGCTGGGTGTTACTACCGATGGCTCACCTTTATACCCAGAGCCATTGGCCCGAATATTCCCTGGAGTTCCACATCAAGTATGTGAGTTTCATGTCCTCAAGGAAATCAACAAGCAAATTCTCAAAGCCGTTACCGGTGTCCGTCGAGAACTCAAGGAAAAGTTACCCAAACTAAAACGTGGCCGTCCCTCATCGCAGGCTGCAAGGAAAGCTGCTTGCCGAAAGAAAAAATTACAGGACAAAATCAGTAACCTTTTTGAGCATCGGTATTTGTTTGTAAAACATTCACTGACACCCAGAGAAAAAAAGATATTTCTAAGCGTAACGCGAGGCTTATACAATTTGCGAAATTTACGTTCCATCATGGACGAGGTCTATCGTCTCTTCGACCGTCGCTGTCGAACAGAAACTGCTTTGGAAAAACTGGCCAAATTACGTTGCTGTGTCCGCAGGTTCAAAACGTTAGGACAAACTCTTAAAAAACTGTTTACACCCAATATCGAAAAGGCGTTGACTTTCCTTGATAATTCACAGCTGCCTTCGACATCCAACGCCGTGGAGCGAGGCTACCGTCGACATCGAAAGATGCAAAAGAGCGTATATCGAGTACGAACGCAGGTTCATATCAGTCAGCGTGTTGCCATTGATATGCAGCGTGACGCACAGGCCCAAGGGCGTTTACAAACTATAACAATGCTTCATAATGAGCGGATTAGAATGATATGCTCCCGGTAACTATGCTACAGTCTCAATCTACACTGAAATACCATTTCGGAAAGGCTT
>CBDURK010000527.1:0-1620 GCA_965369645.1 uncultured bacterium
CAGTAGCAACATTGAAATTTCCATAGTAGAAATCTCGACAAAAGGCGACCGTGACAAATCAGACTTCCTTTATAAAACCGATTCGATGGGTTTTTTCACTTCTGAAGTTGAGAATGCGATTCTTGACGGCTGGGCTGATATTGCCGTTCATAGTCTTAAGGACCTGCCCACCGCCTGCACAGAAGGACTCGTAGTTGCCGCGATACCGAAAAGAGAGTCCGTCGCCGATGCCTTGATAGCCTCGTCTCAGGCGACCTCTATCGCCGACCTGCCGGCTGGGGCAACCGTTGGCACTTCGAGCCTGCGGCGCATCGCCCAGTTGCGCAAGCTCAGAGATGATATAAATTGCGTTCCCTTACGTGGAAATGTCGAAACAAGGGTTTCAAAGGTGGCCACAGGGAAGGTTGACGCTGTTGTTATCGCCTGTGCCGGTTTGAACAGGCTTGGTATGGCTGATAAAATTTCTGCGATTCTGCCGCCTCAGGAGTTCCTTCCCGCTCCGGCTCAGGGCGCCTTGGCCGTACAGATTCGCACCGATGATAATGAGCTTTCCGAGCTTGTTTCCAAACTTGATGATAAAAAATCCCGGATTGCCGTCGAGGCCGAACGAGCCATACTTTCGTCTATGCACGGTGGATGCAGCATTCCCTTGGGCGTATATTCACAAATATCCGGCGATAATATAACAATTGATGCGGTCATCTCTGACGCCGAAGGTGTCAAATATATCAAACGCTCAATTACCGGTCACATCAATCAGGCCAATGTATTTGCCGAAAAACTCGCGCAGGAACTGTTGACCGCCGGCGGACGGGAAATTCTTGACCAAATCAGAAACAGCCGAAATGGCTAAGTCAGTTATAGTAGGATTGTGCTAATAATTGACAGGTTATTGCTATTTGATGCTTCGCACTTATTGCTTTTCTTGACGTAGGAAAAATTGTTAATGGTATAATGTGGGGTGATTCTTTATAAGTGACATATTTTTGTAGTTGTAATAGCTGTGGCAAAAATTTATAATTCGCTCTTTTCAGTTAAAAATTATCAGTGACGCTTATATGATACAAGTCAATAAAATAGGTTCAGTAATGGTTGTTGGCGGAGGTATAGCCGGAATTCAGGCAGCGCTGGATTTGGCTGATGCAGGGTTCAAGGTCTATCTCGTTGAATCCGGAACCGCCATAGGCGGGCACATGGCTCAGCTTGACAAAACCTTCCCCACGAACGACTGTTCTATGTGTACCATATCCCCTCGCCTCGTTACCGCCGGTACACACAGGAACATCGAGATAATTACAAATGCCGAACTTGCGGAACTATCGGGTCAGGCCGGTAATTTCGATGCAAAACTTGCTATAAAACCGCACTTCGTTGACCTTGAAAAATGCACCGGATGCGGCGTTTGTGCAGAGAGCTGCCCTGTCGCCCTCAAGGATGAATACAACCAGCTTCTTAGCGATAGGAAGGCGATTTTCAAAGAATACCCGCAGGCCGTACCCAACAAATTCGCAATGACCAGACCCGGTGTGGCCCCTTGTCACGATAGCTGCCCCATACACGGCAACCCCTGCGGATATATAGCACTGACCGCTGCCGGAAAGTATCAGGAAGCTTATGAGT
>CBDURK010000528.1:0-1597 GCA_965369645.1 uncultured bacterium
AGGTTCTCAAAAAAGCCGGCTATGCAACCGGCGGATTCGGCAAGTGGGGCTGCGGCGACCGGGGAACGACAGGCGTCCCTGAAAAACACGGCTTCGATATTTTCTTCGGGTACTATGACCAGGTCCACGCCCACTCATTTTTCCCCAACTACCTTATACGAAGCGGCGAAAAAGTTCCTCTGGAAGGTAACACCGGTGACTTCTATACAGGAAAGCAATTCTCACAATATCTGATATTCGACGAATCCATAAAGTTCATTCGTCAGAACAAGAACAGGCCTTTCTTTTGCTACTGTGCGTGGACACCGCCGCACGGACGCTGGGGAATCCCCGAAGACGACCCCGATTGGCTTCAATTCAAAGATAAACCATGGAGCGCCGGCCTAAGAAGACCTGAGGACGCAAAAGTATATGCGGCTATGGTATCTATGGTTGACCGTGAAATCGGACAGATTTTTGATTTGCTCAAAGAACTTGAAATTGACGATAACACGATTGTATTTGTCTGCGGTGACAATGGTGGCGCACGCTACTTCAACCATTTCTTCGATTCCAACGGGCATTTCCGGGGACGAAAGGGAAACTTATACGAAGGAGGTCTGCGAATCCCAATGATTGTGCGTTGGCCGGGCAGAATTAAAGCCGGCGTTGTAAGCGACCATTTGTGGTATTTCCCTGATGTGATGCCTACCCTGGCGGAACTTGCCGAAACCGAGCCGCCGGACAACATCGATGGGATATCAATTATTCCGACATTGTTGGGTGAGCGGACCGCCGGCCGCAAACAGGAAAAGCACAAATACCTCTACTGGGAATATGGAAAACAGACGGCCGTACGAATGGGTGACTGGAAAGCCGTCCAGCCGGCGAAAAACAAACCATTTGAATTGTACGACCTAAGTAAGGATATTTCTGAGCAGAATAATATAGCAGATGAACACCCGGACATTTTAGCCAAGATGAAACTCTACGCGAAGCAGGCCCACACCGAGAATGTTCCAGGCGGCTGGATCGATAAAGAAAAAGCTTTCAAGGGACATGAATTCAAATAATATATGAACAACTGCAACTTCAAAGAAAACAGATTAACGCAAAAACCTGAAAAAGATTGAGAAAGGAATACATCAGTGCCGAAACAGGAAATCAAACTCTACTACAACAATGTCATGGCAAACGTTATAGGCAGTGAGCACGGCATCACACCTGAACAGCTAAAAGCCCTCGCAGAAAAAACCTCTCCCTTAATTCCACAGTTGAACAAAGAAAGGCAGGGGGGGGAAACTCCTTACCGTGACCTGCCACATAAATCGGATATCTCTCAACAGGTCAAGGAACTGGTTGAGGAATTAGCACCTCGATGCGAGAATCTCGTTATCTTGGGCATTGGCGGCTCAGCTCTTGGCAACATCGCCTTACAAACAGCCCTGAATCCATATATGTACAATCTTGACGAAAAACAACGCTCCGGCCCGCGCCTATTTGTCTTCGATAATGTTGACCCTGCTCAATTAGTGTCGTTTCTGGACTGGCTCGGAGACAAGCTCGATAAGACTATCTTCAATGTAATCAGCAAATCCGGCCGGACCTCTGAAACCGC
>CBDURK010000529.1:0-1564 GCA_965369645.1 uncultured bacterium
AAAAATATCTGTTGAACCCTGTAATGGATGCCATAGTTGAACCGCCTTATCCCCGAAGCAGCGTGATTGCAAAAGTAAACTTTGAGCCTGCTTCTTCAATAGTGCGCAAAGCCAAAGGCAGCGATAACTGGCCGATTACCTGGGCTGACAATGATAATCAATACACAGCTTATGGTGACGGCTGGGGGTTTGAGCCGAAAACAAAAAAGAAATTGAGTCTCGGTATTGCAAAGATTGCAGGCTCGCCACCTGATTTCCGGGGAGTTAACATTCGCACTGATACGGGCGAACGAATAGGGCAGGGCGCTGAAGGTGCGAAAGCCAGTGGGATTATTTGTATCGATGGTGTGCTTTATATGCTGGTTAGAAATACCGGCAACTCGCAGATAGCCTGGTCTGAAGACCATGGCAAAAGCTGGAAGTGGTGCGACTGGAAGTTTACAACGAGTTTTGGTGCTCCGACATTTTTGAACTTTGACAGGAATTACACCGGTGCGAGAGATGATTTTGTTTACATCTATTCGCACGACAGTAACAGTGCCTACGAGCCGGCGGACAGGATGGTAATGGCGAGGGTACCGAAAGAGAGGATTCGCAGGCGGAACGCTTATGAATTCTTCAATGGCCTCAACGATTGGCGGCAGCCGATGTGGACAAGAAACATTCGCGAAATGAAGGCTGTGTTTATTAATCCCGGCAAATGTTATCGCTCAAGCATCAGTTATAACGCCGGGCTTAAAAGGTATCTATGGTGTCAGATTCTTCCATTCAGCAAGGATGAACGGGGGCCGCGGTTTCAGGGCGGCTTCGGCATTTATGATGCTCCGGAGCCTTGGGGGCCATGGACAACTGTATATTATAACCAGCAATGGGATGTCGGGCCGGGGGAGACAAGCTGTTTGCCAACCAAGTGGATGAGTAAGGACGGTAGGAACTGCTATTTACTTTTTTCAGGGGACGATTGTTTCTCTGTGCGTAAAGCAGTATTTAATATAAACGATAATTAGATATAAAATAATCTCCAAATAAATACGGCGGGGGCGGGGGGCAAGCGACGCCACAGCATCAGCGGAACTCCACAGTACAACCATAGGTTAAGAATTTCCCGATTTGATCATTCGGCGGTAGTTCGATTTCCAATTGACGATTGAAGGTTACATCGTTAGTATGTCAGCAAATGAAAGAAATACTCGCAAACAGGACAAGTAAAATCGATGCAAGCGGGATTCGCAAGGTCTTTGCGCTGGCGGGGTCCCTGAAAGACCCGGTGAATTTTTCGATAGGTCAGCCGGACTTTGATGTACCGGAACCGTTAAAAGAAGAAGCGATAAACGCAATCAGGGCAGGGCAAAATAAATATTCACAAACAGCAGGTGACGCTATCCTGAAGAAACGAATAGCAGAACATCTGCAAAACGAATTCAGCTGGTCAAATCCGGCGGTTTTGATAAGCAGCGGTGTGAGCGGGGGGCTTCTGCTGGCGTTCATGGCACTTATTAATCCGGAAGATGAAGTGATTATACCCGACCCGTACTTCGTCATCTATAAGCACGTAATCAATATG
>CBDURK010000530.1:0-1557 GCA_965369645.1 uncultured bacterium
CTGGAAACAATGTGTGATATTGTCCGAACTGAACCAGGCGTACTGGGAGAGCGCATGTTAGGGGGCGGCGACAAGGGCGCATCGGGCGCTTTGGTTCGGGCCGAATGTATAGAAGACGTAAGGAAGGCCGTTGATACCGCCTATCCGCGCAGCCGACCCGAGTTCGCCGGCAAACACGCCGTTCATGTATGCAAAGTAGTGGACGGCGTCAAGATTTTCGATGGTCTATTGTAACTGGAACAAGACTGAATTATGTCAGAAAAATGTTTATCGTCAGCAAAGGGTACGTTCGAAGCTACCGCCTCTTCCAACAAACAGTTTGGGCCGCAATTCTACAAGCTCAAACTTGAGTTCTCGGGCGACGGCGCGAAAGCTTTTGCGGATTTCAATCCAGGACAGTTCGCCGAATTAGACCTTTCCCATACCGCCCTGCCGCCAGATGAATCAATACCGGAAGACTTACGCGACGCCTCCGAACGCAAAATACTGCTCCGCAGGCCTTTCAGTTTTACTAACGTAACCACCAAAAAGAATAAAACCATCGCCGAGCTTCTTTACTGCGTAGTCGGTCCGGCCACGCTGAGAATGACAACCATCTCACCCGGCGATTCTCTGAGCGTAATCGGTCCTTTGGGAAATGGTTTCTCCGTACCGGATGGCAAAAAAACCACCCTTCTGGTAGTTGGTGGAATGGGCGTCCCGCCATTACTGCATCTTGCAAAACACCTCACCAGCAGTTCCCGCCCTCCGGGGCTTAATATCATTGCTTTCGCCGGCGCAAAAACGGAAAAAGAGCTTCCCTTCGAAAGTTGCCTCGATGAAATTTCACAGCAATTGGGTTTTTCACTGCCCGAATTCGCTAAGTTCGGCGTAGAATCATTCGTCGCAACCGATGACGGCTCTGCCGGCTATCACGGTTTTGTTACTGATTGCCTTGCCGAATGGCTCAGTAAATCCCCCCTGCCCACTAAGGACATTATCATTTATAGCTGTGGCCCGGAATCCATGTTGGCAAAAATGGCTGAACTCGCTAAAGAAAAAAATATCGACTGTCAGCTCAGTCTCGAACGAAGAATGGCATGCGGCATCGGCCTGTGCCAAAGCTGCGCCGTCGAATGCCGGGTAACCGGCTCAAATGAAACCGTTTACAAAATGTGCTGCAAAGACGGCCCGGTCTTCGACAGCAAAGAAGTAGTCTTCTAACCACCTGAAAAAAAAATCGCTGCTCACAGTCTTCTCGCTCCCTTAAGCTTCTCTGCCGTATTCAGTGCGATTTGATGTCTTGTAATACGCTCACTGTAGCTTCTGCGGATATTGTCAACCAGCATTGAAATATCTATCCCATAGTCAACTGCCGCCTGGATTTCTGCCGCTTGAAAATATTTACTCTTCGCTATTTTGCTCTTTGATTTTGCTGTCATACCCTCAATTATAAGCCCCCACCGCTACGGCTTCAACATTTAAGCTATCATCTCCTCGGTATTTTTGAATTTTTTCTCGTCATCATTTTGAGCGAGGCTCAGCGCCGTCAAGAAACAATTAAGAATTGTCATTCCT